>JAEUHE010000266.1 GCA_016793885.1 Verrucomicrobiales bacterium | reverse complement strand
GAATGCGGCCCCACTCCCTCAGCCAGAATCCCCAACTCTTTCGCATACCGCGCCACAACATCCCGATAAATGGACCCCGGCGAAATCCCGAGCGCCTTCTGGTTCAGACGATTCGAGATGACACGAAAAAGGGGACTATCCATCTCCTCCGCGTGCCCCGCCGCCAGCAAATATTCATCGATCAGCCTGACTGCTTTTAGGTGCACCGGCACATACCGAATCTTCCCGCCTTTGCCATGAACAGTGAAATTCTTAACCCCGCGCCGAAGCGAGAAATCTTTTACGCGAAGGGAACACAGCTCAGCACGCCGAAGCGCATGGTAAAGAAGGACTGAAAGAATCGCCCTGTCTCGTTTCCCCTTAAGTGTATCCTCGGGAGGAGCATTACCGAGCAGCTTTGCCTGGGCGTCCGATAGCGCCGGGGTCTTCCCTTCATTCGCTCCGTCCTTCGGGCGAGCGACACCTTTTACCGGATTGTGCGTCACGGCATTTGATTCGCAGAGATACTCGAAGAGATCAGAGACGGCAGAAAGCTTTCGCCTGATGGAAGCGGCAGACAAGTTTTGGCGCTCCAGGTTTTTTCGCCACGCGATCACATGCGATCTGGTGATGACACGAAATTCTTCCGGTGCTTCGATTCCGGTAAATTTCATGAAGGCGGATAAATCTGCCCGGTAAGCTTTCCGGGTGTTTTCGTTTTTGATGTTGGCAAACCACTCGACCTCGGGCGGCACCTGGGCCAAGCGCTGGAATTCGGGCCGCGTCAAAATCCTGTTTGGATCTTGAGGAGTAGGGGAGACGGGCGCGAGATTCTGTTTTGGAACGGGAAGTGCCATGAAAGTGTGCTCCGGGTGGGGTAGGCTTTGGAGCACTATAAAATAGGTTATAGAACTCCGGAAGAGGGAGACTGAGGGTAGGAACAAAAAAGTTTGGTTCGACTCGGGGTCGGGTAGCTTGGGGCGGGTCAACTATCAGGCACGATCGCTTTTTGTGTTATTGCCGAAGATCCCTTGCGCTTGTTGAAGTTTTGATCCATCCAGACCGCTCTTCTGCGATCGTCGCTGTTGGAAGGCCAGAGTGGCTGGACAATGAACGGGTAGCTCTCTAGGCTCTGCGTCTTTGAGGTGAAGAAGACACAGGTATTCATTTTAGGGGCGGGATGCTCATACGATGGCGACAAAGGGTATCCGCTGGCGAAACAATTCGTTCCTGCTCTTGAGGCTTACGCAAGGCGCTTGGACACGGAGCAAGACTGCAAGCTAATCCGAGATGACGTCCAAATGACAGCTCGGCTGTTGCGTGAATGTCAGGGCGGCACTCTCCACGCCAACACTCTGGATCAATTGGTCGATCTGATTCTGCGTGGGCAGTGTGACCACTTTCTAGCTAAGCTGAGCAAGTCCGATGTTCACGCACGGCGTTATAGAGCGGTGACAGGCGCTAAAATCGCCACGGCAGCATTGTTTCGAGATTTAGAAAACGTGGTGCTCCCCCGGCAAGTAGAAAAATATCGCACGTTCATCCAACGCAAAGTTTTCCACGGTTCTGGCATCAGTGATCGTTCCCGTAGCAGGCTTCGGGCCTCGACCGCGCGAGTCCTAAGTTTTAATTACGATCGGCTTTTCGAACTTACCTTCCGCGCTTCCTTTATGGACTCGGAGCTCCGTGGTTTTGCTCCTTACTCGCAGGAGGCGCTTAATTCAGGCGTGGACATGTTTGGCCAGGTTTGCGGTATAGCCCCCGATCGTTTTTGCTTTCTCAAAATGCACGGGTCGGTGGGGATGCGGTGCGGTACTGATTTTTCTGGCCAGAGCGAGATTCTCCAAGGTTTGGATTTTATGGATCCGGCCTATAGAAAAGTAAGCGATGCAGAATTCTTTCCATCGGGACCTCAGGTCGCCCGGTTGCCCGAGCCACTCATCGCTTTCCCTTACGAGAAAGACTATATTCTCAGGGGAAAGGAAAATGCGTTGGCGTTCCGGAGCTATATCGAGACTGTCTGGGTGCATGCCAAGACCGTGTTGGCGGAGGCCTCAGAGATTTGGATTATAGGATATTCGTTCGATCCTACAGATTGTGGCTACTTGATCGCACTTCTCAAGGGAATCGGAAAGAATTGCGAGCGCATCGTAATACAAAATCTGACTGCTGAGTGTGACCGTTTGGAGAATCTTTTGAAAATGGACTACGGCATCGCGATGCGAACCGAGAAGTGTCCATTTGGATTCTAGTGCCGACGCTTGAACAGCCTGAGGTCGGAGGTTGGCGCACGGCAGAGCACGGCATCTCCATACACTGCTCACCACACTCCGAGCAGTAGCCGAACTCTCAATCCAGAAGCGCCCCATCCATCTGGAAGCGATTGCTAATCTGTAGCCATATCGAGTTCGGTCCATCGTCGACAAAGTTGGTCGAATCTACGCACGCTTCTTCGGGTTTATCTGTCGCGATATAGATCTCCCCGCCAGCGAGCGTTATGATCTTTGAGTGCACGCCGGAGCCGAGCATGCCTGAATACTCGACTCCATCGTTCCGAATTGTGACTTGGTGCGTTTCTGGATTAAATATCATCCGTATTTGGTTCGAAACCACTCTTGTAGGATCGTCAATCCCTCGTTCCGGAACTGTTATTCTATATCTCAGAACACATCCGTCTTCATCCGCACAGCGGCTCTTGACATCCATACCCAGACATAGCGGAGGACTGCTCGTTTGGGGAGCCAGGGAAAAACGTAGTGGTTCTGCAGGCACAGATCGCAGTGCCCCCGCTACCAGTTTTTCCGTTTCCTCGGCGCTTAAGAACGATCCTACCCGCCTGGTTCCGCGCGGACAGCTCTCTCCTGGATCAACGGCCGTGATTGAGCGAAATGACAATCTCGAAAACGGAACGCACAAGCTATCGGCTCTGACAATTGCGGGCGACATGCTTAACGCCGTAACGATCAGCTGTAGGGCGGTCGTTTTGAGCGTACGGGCCGAGGAGGTTGGCGGTCTTCGATTTTCATGATCGAACGTTTTCGGGCTGCCAATTTGAAAGGGTTTGATCATTTTAGACTCCTACACGCTAGATGTTAATGGCTTACGCAAAGCATATATTGGTTTCGCGTGGATCAGCAACCGTGTCTTTAACCCATAAGTTTGGTTTCGACTTGCTGATATCCTAGAGCAGCCTACGTTGACCAGCATATGGGTAAGGCTCTTCACCGATCACTCCTGGGGTTTAGTTGCGTTTTGGTTTTGTTGTCCTCGCTTCAGGCCACGCCAACCATCTTCACCGGGGACGACCCGGGCTCGGGCGAGTCTGGTGAAGGAAAGCGGAGATCACTTTCAGACCTTCCTAACTCTTCGAAGGAGTTCGCAAGGTTTCGGCTGAGCCTACTCGATGTGGTTGAGGAGACGTTCGAGGCCTTCCCTGTTTCGGACGCCGTCCAGGATCTCAAATCGGGAACCATCGGAGCAACGATCTCCGGTGGGGCAATCCAAGAGCCGCCCAAATCGCTTGGACACATCGACGGCAAGTTTGCACTGTCTGGCGACAAATTGTTGAGTGCCAAAGGCCCTATTACTGTACGATTTACTTCTCCTCAATCGGCATTCGGTCTTTTCATTACTGATGCCGAGAATGATTCGAGAGATGTAGTGCTCATCGATTCAAAGGGCGAACGTAGTACCTACAGGGTGCCTGCGAAAATCCCGCAAGGAAGCAGCGGTTGCATCTTTTTTGGGATTATTGATCACGACAGACCATTTGTGGCGGTGGAAATCTCGGGCAGTGGAACAGAAGGTTTTGGCTTTGACGACATGATGATCGGACGTATCCCAGAAGTTGGCGCGCCTGCGTCGACGAGGATCGACACATATGCTGGACTGACAATCGAGGGCACACCTCAGACGCTCTATAGGATAGAAGTCAGTGCCACGCCGGATTTCGTAGAGTGGTTCACGCAGACGACGATTCGACTGCCAACCTCCCCGTTTCTTTATATAGACCCGCAACCAATTTCGACCCGTACGCGGCTCTATTACCGAGCAATCCCCGAGTGATAGTCGTTTGGTCAATTGAGAAGCATACATTGCCCCGGATCACTGGTGTTTCGGAACTTGAGTCGCCCACGGCTCCTCTTAGGACTTCTGAATAGAAAACTCAGACAGGCCCGTATGGAGCACAGACAGACGCTGCGCATTTGCTAGCAGCCCCGCAACCCACACTGTCCCAGCGGCTCCTCCGTGCGCGAATTTCTTCAGCAGATTCTAATTCTCTCGCATCTCGCCTTTCTGCATCGCGCGATTTGTGTCCCTCTCCACATCCGTGCAACAATGCGAGTTGGAGATCCCGATACCAGGAGGAACACGCAATGCCCGGCGCTGGACAGCACCAAGAGATCTCTCAGCAACTTCCCTCCGTGGAAGTGGGCGACCGATTCACGGTCGATCAGATTCCGCACTTGCCGCCGGTTGAGCTTGTTCGAAAATTGCCAACCACATGGGTTGTCGCCGAAATCAAAACCGACGGAAGCCGCGATCGGTGGACCTATCGGTTGAGCAAGGCTGCGCTTATTGGGAAGACACTGAGGATTTTGCCTCAGGATTTTCGACCTACCGCCTCGCCAGCAACACTTCCGCCCATCCCAAAAGTGGAAGAGATAACACGATGATTCACATCCAAACTGTGGCTAGTGGGGAAAGTGCCATAAGATGAGACAAAGAGATTGGAGATGATAGAAGTAAGACCAGGAACTGAAGAAAAACTTCGGACTCTCGCAGCGAATAATGGGCTTGGACTAAATGAGTTCCTCGAGCTGCTGATGAGTAGTAAATCTTCGGCGATCAGCGCTTCCCCGGAGCACAGCGGTCAGTTGGACCCAGCGGGTAGACTTTCATCGTTCCGCGCCTGGATTGCTCAAAACCACACCTTCCTCACAGCGGCGGCGAGTCTGGTAACCAGCCGGGAGTCGATCTACGAAGACTCCGCTCATGAAAATTATCATCCCCGCCTTAGGGCACCAGTGGACGATTTTACGCTGCGTGATGAAGCCAACGCACTCACCGCATTTGCATTTCGGAACGGTTACATTGAAGAGCTTCATGCGGGAAAGGCGTTGCCGCTCGACTATCTAACAGGATTTAGCCGGATCTCCGATATGGAGATGAAGCGCCTCATGATTGAGGCATCCAAGCGGATTGCCGAGTTTCTAGGGATGCGAATGAGCGAGCCGGAGAAATATAATGCCTTCGTGCGTCGTTACAACCAAGACTACTGCCGGGGATGGAAACGGTATTAGAATCCGGACTTAACTTCTTGGCTAGCCACGACACTTGTCGGCGTGAGGACAGTGATTGCGCCCTTGTAGCGAGCGAAATCGGCTTCATCAAAGGTCAATATCCTCTCGATACCGTGCACCTTCATCGCTGCTAGAATCCTGGCATCATGAGTGTCCTTGCCGCTCACGGCATATGCGGTTACCAATTTCATCCACTCATCAAAGATGGTGGGAGTCTCGGGAAAGAATTGAAAGGTGCTGAGGATCTTTTGGATCTCAACGGATGCTTCGCTCGGAGCGAGACCAAGTCCGTTGTTGGCCCGAGGCCTTGTGGCAACGGCCCAAAACTCGACCATATTTTGGGGAACCACTGCGAGGCGATCCGTGAGACATCCGAGAATCTGAAGAGCTGAAAGCGTTATGCCGAAGAGCGGATCGGTTGGTTGGATGCTGCGGAGCAGGATGTTCGTGTCTACCAGGGTCGCCATCAATCTTCGTAGTAGGACTTCCTACTCACCGCCTCGCTCGGAAGTGGCGGCAAACTGCGTGAGTGACTTTTAGCCCAAGCGATGAACGATTCAATCTTGGCAGCTTGATCCTCCTGCTGGGAATGGTTAGCGCTGGTGGAGATGCCGGGAATATAAACACGAATCAGTTCATCCACCGACACGCCTTTACCCGCTGCCAGAGATTGCAGTTGTTTGGCCGTCTCCGCCTTTACTTCGATTGATATTCTCATAGAGCGCTCCAATAACCGTAGTGGCCCTAGTCAGCCTTCAGCCAGCATCATACCACAATCCAAAGAATTCCGGTAGTGGAACGTTTTAACCCATACCCTGGCTCACGTAGGAGTCTCCACCAATTTAGCCTCTCCGCTCCTAAGCATTTCCCGCATCGTCTTCATCGAGGCGATAAGCACCGGGATGCCCCTCTGATCCGCTCGGGTGCTTTGGCGGTAATGGGCAAGAGTTTTGCCGAGTTGAATAATTTGGATGTATCCCCTGTTTGTGCGCCACAGCTGTCCAGACTCCAACACGATCTCCGTTCGGTTCGCTTTGCGTGCCATGCAAGACCAGCCTGACAGCGGGCCTCCGAAAGGCAACTCTCAAGCGACTGGTTGTGTCAGTCCGTAGCGCTCTTTCACTGCCCGAAAGTCGTCAAGCTCCGCTTGGTTGGTTCCTGGGATCATTCGCATAGCACCGAGCACGTTCTCCTCAAAGCCGTTCCTCTCGGCGTCTTTGACCAGCCGCTCCACGTCCTCGCGAGTGATCGGAATTTGAAACCGGCTTAGCGTCTCCTCGATCTGAGTAATAGTCATCACCACGCCGGGATGGTCGGTGATGTTGTTAAAATAGTAAGTCTCAGGACCGCGGGGGTTCGTTTTGTCCTCGATCATCACAAAAAATCCGGGGTAGTTCCGTTCAAACCCGATGATCACATCGACCCCTTCCGGCACGCCATCAAAAATGGGGTATCTAGCCATACAAATCCTATCTAGCCCCGCTCCCTCCGGCTGGCAAGCGCGAACCGCACTTGTCCTTTGCCACCGCACTTGGTGAGATGGAATCAGTCACGTTCTTTGAAATGGAGGGTCCTATGTTGCTGCTCGCATACCTTATGCCGATCGCTGTGCTACTCATCGTTTTAGGAAGGTTACTCCTTCCTAGAAGATCCATCCGACTCTCCCATCTGCGGGGCGCATCCCTTCGAAACGAGAACCAAGTCGCCGCGATTGTCCAAAGCGCTCAGGAAAAGACCGACCCAGGCATCGCCATCGGAAAGCATCGCTTCCCCTCCGAAATTGCCAATGAGCACATAGCCTTTGTCGGAGCAACGGGTTCGGGGAAAACCGTTATGCAGCGGCTCCTCATGCAGAGCGCCCTGCCGCTCATCGGCACGGGTCAAAAGCACCGCGCTGTGATTTATGACGCTAAGCGCGACCTCTTAAGTCTCCTGGGCGGCATGAATCTAGAATGCCAGGTTCACCTGCTAAACCCGATGGATTCTCGCGGAGAGGCGTGGGATACGGCAGCAGATATTACCACCGCCCCGGCAGCCCACCAGCTTGCCCGAATCCTCATCCCTGCAAACGAGAATGACCACAACCGGTTTTTCCCTGATGCTGCGAGAAGCCTCCTGGAAGCGACGTTCCTGTTTCTCATTCGTCAGCACCCCGGCAAATGGACCCTTCGCCAGGCGCTGCTCTTGGTAAGGAACCCTAAGCTTTTGGAGCAGGTCTTGGGTTCAAGCTCAGACACCCACGACCTTTTGAACCTCTTTGAATACAAACCGACTCTCCAAAATATCATGGCAGCGGTGGTGACCTACCTTCGACCCTATCAGTTGATCGCCGCAGCCTGGGAACATGCACCCCGAAAACTAAGCCTCACCCAATGGATGAAATCCGAATCAATCCTCATCATGGGTAACGACGAGGGAAACCGCGCTGCTGTCGATACGCTTCACCGAGTGCTTTTTTACCGCATCGCGGAATTAATCTTGAGCCGCCCCGAAGGTGATGGCGGTCAGACCTGGTTTTTCTTGGATGAAATCCGCGAAGCTCAAAAATTAGACAAACTCCCTCAGCTTTTGACCCAGGGCCGCTCCAAAGGTGCCAGAGTGGTCCTTGGCTTTCAGGATATCGAAGGCCTCCGCCACGTCTACCAAGACAAGGTAGCCAATGAACTGGTCGGTCAATGTGCAACCAAGGTGATTCTAAGACTTAATAGCCCAGAGACCGCCTCCTGGGCTTCCAGGGTCTTGGGCAAAGAGGAGGTGATGGAGAGCCGCCGAGGAACCTCAAGGCAGCTTGCTCCGTCTCTCTCGCAAACCGTCGGTCAGTCCACCTCCCACGGAATCTCCCAGCGCCCCCTGGTCCTTGAGAGCGAATTAACCGAGCTTCCCAAAACATCATTT
>JAEUHE010000265.1 GCA_016793885.1 Verrucomicrobiales bacterium | reverse complement strand
CCTGGTGAACATAGGCCTGACAGGGACTCTCACCCTGCTATGTTGGTGCGCTTCACAGTCGCACTAGCGTGCGCCGTGTCGGCGCATTTCCCTTCCCTCAACGTGCAATGAACACTGCGAAATCGTCACTCGTCACTCGTCACTCGTCACTCGTCACTCGTCACTCGTCACTCGTCACTCATCACTCCCAAGTAGTTAGTGCCATATTTCCTCCAACCTGATACGATTTCATGTAGCAAACCATGACGTTGTTCCTGCCTATGCTGAACCGAGACTTGTGGCTCCGCCTGTCGCTTCTCCTGTTATGCTTCTCCCTGCCCGTGCGGGCTCAACTGGTGATCACCGAATTCATGGCTCAGAACACCCGCACGGTAAAGGATGAGGATGGCGATTTCTCGGATTGGATCGAGATTCAAAACCAAAGCACCAACCCAGTCAGCCTGCTCAACTGGTCCCTGACGGACAATGCCGGGAGCAAAACGAAATGGACCTTTCCGAGCGCCAACCTCGGTCCGCAGGAATTTCTTCTGGTGTTTGCTTCGGAAAAGAATCGCCGCCTCCCGGGTAAGCCCCTGCACACCAACTTCAAACTCTCCGATGGAGGGGAGTATCTCGCACTTGTAAAGCCCGACGGGACGACAATCACATCCCAATACAGCCCGCGTTTCCCAGCCCAACTGCCCGACATCTCTTTCGGCTACGGAATGGAAGTCTCCACGAGCTCACTGATCGCCTCAAACGCTACATCACGCTGGCTGGTTCCCACTTCGGTCAACGGCGGTGAAATCCTCGGAGATTCCTGGCGTGGTGCGACGGAGCCGTTCGATGACTTCTCTTGGAAAAGCGCGACGGGCTCTTTGGGCTATTCCCGCGGGCTCACCAACCTCGTCGGGGCATCCAGCCTGAGCCTTCGCTACGACTTCGCCAATGCGCCGGACAATGAAGTCATCGCCGATGTTAAGCCCTCCGGAATCCTTCGCAACGGGACGAATTTCGGCGCACGCTGGGAGGAATCCTCCATCGATGGCGCATCGCCTGCGCTTCGCCGAACGGGGGTAATGGTATTCTCGGCCGAGACGGGCAGCCAAGTGACGATCGCCGCCAACCCTGATGTGAACATCAACAAGGGCAGCGTGGTGTTTTGGATGCGCTCCGCTGGCAACCAAGGTCCAGGGAATGATGGCGCAATTCTCTTTGATCGACGCACCACGCGCGGTGACGTGATCGTCCTCAACAACGAAGGCCGTCTCTTGGTGCAAGCCGTCAGTGGCCCGGGCACCGTGCGCAATACATTCATGTCCAACCGAGCCATCGCCGACGACCGCTGGCATCTCGTAACCTACACCTACGATCAGACGGCGGCAGGAGCCACCTCGCTCTACATCGACGGCGTGCTCGACAAGTCACAAGCTAATAGCGGTGCCTGGTCCTGGGACACCACCAGCCGAATCGAACTCGGAATGTCTCACGATCCCTATTGGCGGCGCTTTGATGGCGCCCTGGATGACTTCCGTTTCTACAAACGCATCCTCACACCACCGGAAATCGCCGAAATCTATTCGGGCGACGGCGTGATCCCGGTTCGTGGGATTGCCACGGACGTTGGAGACGCGATGCACACGGTCAATGGATCCTTGCTTGTTCGATTTCCTTTCATTGTTGAACAACCCGACGTCCTAAGCCTCCTCAGCCTGGCGCTACGCTACGATGATGGGTTCGTCGCCTTTATCAACGGCCAGGAGGTTGTCCGCGCCAATGCACTGGATCCCATTTTGTGGAATTCTGTCGCCACCGCCACCCATGGGCCAAGCCGGGAGGAGTCTTTCAGCTTCGGTAATATCAAAGGACTGTTGCATGCGGGCACCAATATCCTGGCCATCCACGGGTTGAACCTGGGTGCGGCTGATGATGACCTTTACCTGTCCGTTCGCCTCACTGGGACAGAACTGGGTCGTCAAACCAGCCAACCTCAGTTCTTTCAACGTCCCACCCCTGGCGCACCCAACGGCGGCGGCGTCAAAGACCTCGGCCCGATTCTGGCAGAAACCCAGCACTCACCCCGGATCCCGACCGACGTGCAGGACTTATTGGTCACCACCCGAGTCACTCCCTCGTTCAATCCTGTGCAGTCCGTGACGCTTCGCTATCGCGTCCACTATGGCGCCACGAACTCGGTTCCCATGCTCGATGATGGCCTGCATGGGGACGGGGCCGCCGCTGACGGCCAATTCGGGGCCTTCATCCCCGCTTCCGCATCGACCAATGGCCAACTCGTCCGCTACTTCATCACGGCGGCCGACTCTGCCGGCAATACGTCGCGCTGGCCTTTGTTCGAAAATCCGGTCGAGAGCGAGGAATACCTGGGCACTGTGGTGCGGGATCCGTCGATCACAACCGCGCTTCCGATCTACCAGCTTTTTGTAAGAACCCCGGCCGGCATGGACACCGACGCAGGCACTCAGGGCTCCTTCTTCTACGACGGCGAACTGTACGACAATGTGTTCGTCCGACTGAAAGGGGGCACTACCCGCGGGCTGAACAAGAAGGCTCACCGAGTAGATTTTCTGAAGTCCCGTCCCTTCCGCTTTTCGGAGACCGAAAAGCCGGTTCGAGAACTCGCCCTAAACGCGGAGTTCATCGATCCCAGCTACCTGCGCCAGAACACTTCCTTCTGGCTGTTCAACCAGGCGGGCACCCCTGCCCCGATCCACTTCGCCGTTCGCCTGCACGTGAACGGGCAGTTTCACCAGCTGGCGTTTCACACCGAAACCATGGACGACCGGCTCCTGGAACGGATGGGACTCAACCCCGAAGGTGCGCTTTACAAGAACGCCCTCATGCTCAACATCCTGCCCGAAGCGGCCATCGGCGGAAGGGATTGCCGCGAAGCGGAGAAACAGACCCGACTGAATGAGGATCTCTCGGATCTGGTCTCCTGGACCACGGGAATCGCCGAAAACCGAAGCATCACTCAGCGACGCGAGCATCTCTTCGATACTACCGATATCCCGTCGGTCATCAACTATCTGGCTTGCTTCCACCTGACTCAACAAGCGGATGGCGTGCATGCCAACGTGTGTCCCCACCGGGATACCGGAGTGACCGATGAATGGAGGCTGGTGCCGTGGGACATGAACCTCTCGATGGGTCAGGTCTGGGCCGTGGACCATATCGCTGGAAATGAAGATGACCGCGAGTCCCATCCATTTTATGGAGCGTCGGGCTGGCGTGATTCTGCAATTCCCTGGTCCTACAATCGGCTTTTCGACTCACTCATCGTGGTTCCTGAGCTTCGGGAAATGTATCTCCGACGGTTGCGAACCCTTATGGATCAGTTGCTCCAGCCCCCGGGAACTGCGGAGTCCTCGCTGGTCATGGACAACCGCATCAAGGAAATGTGGGCACGCATCGAACCGGAGGCTCTGGCCGATCGCAAGAAGTGGGGTTGGGCCATTGGCTATGGCGGCTACTCAATGACCAACGTGCCTTTCAACCAAGCGGTGGAAGAGCTGCTGAACAACTATGTTCGTCAACGGCGCACTCATTTCTACGGGACCCACAACACCGCGAATTCCAGCTATGCCAATCGCGCGGGAATACCGGATGCCCAACCACTCGACATCCGGTTGCAATTTGGCCGGATAGAAACCACTCCCGCCTCAGGCAATTCGCTTGAGGAGTTCATCGAGCTGCAGAACACCAACACGTTCGCCGTGGACATCACAGGTTGGAAAGTTGCGGGAGCTATCGACTTCACCTTCCGTCCGGGCACGGTGATTCCGGCTGGAGGAAACCTCTACCTCTCCCCGGAAGCAAAGGCGTTTCGGGCGCGGCAAAGCGGTCCACGCGGGGGCCAAGGTTTGATGGTGCAAGGTCCGTATCAGGGCCGGCTCTCCAACCTCGGCGAGATGTTGCAATTAACCGACCACTGCGGCCGGATGGTCGCCTCCGCCGTGGTCAGCGGAGCCCTCTCTTCAGCGCAACAATCACTGAGAGTAAGTGAACTGATGTATCATCCACCAGAACCATCCACCGGCCCCTATGCGTCCGAGGATTTCGAATACCTTGAGCTCGTGAACACTTCAAATACCGCGTTGAACCTTGCAGGCGTTCGCTTCACCGAGGGGATACAGTTCAGCTTTACCACCTCCCCCTCACCAGTGCTGGGCCCGGGCGAGCGCACAGTGATCGTGCGGAACCTCGCCGCTTTTCGCTCCCGTTACGGCAATGGACCCGACGTGGCCGGAGTTTATCAAGGCAGTCTCAACAACTCCGGCGAGCGTCTCAAGCTGGAGGATGCCGCCGGGGAGGAAGTCCTCGACTTTAGCTATGAACCATCCTGGCACCGAGTCACCGATGGGCTCGGATTCTCACTGATCGCTGTCAACCTGCTGGCAGGATCCGAGACTTGGGCCACTGCGGCTCAATGGCAGCCCAGTGAACGTCCGCTCGGCCAGCCTGGGCTGACCGATACGATCACGAGCTGGCCTCAAGTCCGAATCAGTGAAGTCTTGGCGAATTCCTCTTCCCCGGAAGCGGATGCCATCGAACTCTTCAACCCGTCGGACTCCATCGCGGATGTGAGCTACTGGTTTCTGACGGATGATCCGGCGCAGCCTAAGAAGTATCGACTGCCGGCAGGAACTACTATACCTGGCAGGGGTTTTCTGGTGGTTCGCGAGCCGCAGTTCAATCCGAATCCAGGTCTCTTCCCGAGCTTCGCCTTGAGTGCCGGAGGAGACGAAGTCGGCCTGTATTCGGCCAATGCCGCCGCCGAGCTGACGGGCTATTCGGATGTCGTGCGTCTCCCGGCATCCGCTCCCAATCAGAGCCTGGGCCGATGGAGCGCGGCTGCAACAGATCGGATGATCCCCCTCTCCAGTCAGTCGCTGGGAATTTCCAATTCCCCTCCGAAAGTGGCGCTCCTTGTCAGTGAAATTCACTACCACAGTATTCAGGGAAGCCCATCCGACCCCCAGGACGAATACGTCGAATTGTACAATGCGACGGATTCCCCCCTGCTGTTACAGAACCCGCAGCTTCCGAGCCATCCTTGGAGGTTGACGGGCGATATCGAGTATGTGCTACCCACCAACACGGTCATTCCACCCCGCAGCACCGCAGTGATTGTCGGCTTCGATCCCGAGAACTCCCCTGCTTCGCTGGAGTCCTTCCGGACTCGTTGGGATGTCCCCGCCACCACCTTCGTGTTGGGACCCTATTCCGGCTCTCTCGATCATGGCGGTGGAACTCTGAAGCTGCTTTTCCCAATCTCCCTGCAGGCGGATGATACGACCGGCCAGCCAACACTGCTGGAACAGACCCTGGACGAAGCGACTTTCGATGACGAGGATGCCTGGCCCACGCTGGCGGACGGCCAAGGAGCTTCACTGCACCGACGATCAATGATGCCACTTTCCACCGAAAGCTTGGATTGGAACGCCGCTGCACCGTCGCCGGGGCGCACCGGCGAGCCGCCCCTGCCGCCGATCATCACTCATCCTCCCATATCCGTCACAAAAGCTCTCGGCAGCTCAGTCAGCTTCTCGGTTCGCGCAACCGGATCGCCTCCGCTACGTTATCAATGGCGGCGCAATGGGGAGGCGATTCCCGGCGCGACTGGACCGGATCTTAACCTAGAGAGCATTCAAGTGACCGAGGTCGGATGCTACGATGTGGTCGTGATGAACTCGGGGGGCGCCATTTTGAGTGATTCCGCGAACCTTTGGGTTCAGCTTCCACCCATCGTCACCCAAAGTCCGGCTTCGGCTGTGGCGGCGGCAGGAACCAACATCACGCTGCGGGCCGGTGCGATTGGTAACGGAGTCTTAAGCCTGCAGTGGCTCAGAAATGGCGTCCCGATCCCCGAAGCCACCAATGCCACTCTGGTGTTGCGCGATGTGCAGGTCGACCAGACCGGACTCTATGCCTTGCGAATCTCCGATGAAGCCGGATCGGTGGTCACGGACCCTGCCCGGTTGATAGTCGCCATCCTGCCAACGATTGCCATCCCGCCTCAACCGATCACCGTGGCAGCCGGAGGAACCGCCGTGTTTAGTGTAGCCGTCAATGGAACTGGTCCTTTCACCTACCGCTGGCGCAGAGGAGCCACGACCATCAGCACTCTCACCGTGAATTCCGCTCAGAGCTTCCTGGTCCTAACCAACGTGCAACCCAGCGGCTCGGCTAATTATTCGGTCTTGGTTGGGAACGTGCTGGGGAATGCCCGCACCATTCCTTCCGCCACTCTCAGTGTGGTCGTCGACACAGATGGAGATGGAATCCCCGATGACTGGGAATCGTCCTACGGACTGGACCCCCGAGTCGCCGACGGAGTACTGGATCCGGATGCGGACAACTTGACGAACCTCCAAGAATACCGGGCGGGCAGTGATCCCCTCGATGCCGAGAGCGGATTTCGGATCCACCTCGATATCGAAGCCTTCCAACCGCTGCTCGAGTTCTCAGCGCGCTCCAATCGCACTTACAGCGTGCAGTACAAAGAAGGACTCGAGAGCACGCTGTGGTTGAAGTTGGGAGACATCGTCTCTCAACCCATTCATCGAGTTGAGAAAGTTGCGGATACGAATGCTTCGCCCGCTGGTCGATTCTATCGCCTCATCACACCTGCGCAGCCGTGAGTCCCTTCAACTGATCCAGCCGTCCAGCGGCATAGGCCTCAAAAACCCGGCGGATTTCGTCGCGCACGCGACGAAAGACCTGCATCTTTTCCTCGTCCGTTCCTGCCGCATGCGCAGGATCATCAAAGCCCCAGTGGTGGCGGTTCAACTGCCCCGGGAACATCGGGCAGGCCTGATCGGCGTTTCCGCACACCGTGATGACGGTTTCAACGGGCTGCTCAAGAAAGTCGTTCATGTGCTTGGAAGTGTGGGCGGAGATATCCAACCCGATCTCCGCCAGGGCTTTGATCGCCAAAGGATGCACATATCCCGCCGGCTTGCTTCCCGCGCTGGCAACCCGGAATCGGCCCTGTGAGGCTGCGCGCAGGATGCCCTCAGCCAAATGGCTGCGGCACGAATTTCCGGTGCAAAGGACGAGGATGAGTGGGGTAGTGGGATTGGTGCTCATGAGAATCTTGGCAATGGTTTGAAATCGTTGAGGCTCGGACGGGGTTTCTTCGGCAGACATCGGTCCTCCGCTAAACAAGCGGTGTGCCGCCTCGTTAACTTGAAGACCAATTCGGATCCCTCAACCTCGACGGCCGCGAGTGGGTATTGGCTGATTAAGCCCGCTTCATGCTCCACATCCACTTCTATATCCTCAGTCGCCAAAATCGATTGCGCCTTGTTCAAAATGGAAAGCAACTTCGAGGCTGGGAGCCGGTGATCGAGATCGTTGGCTACCCAGGTCTGCAGCCGGCAAAAGGAATCATTTCGCAACGTTCCTCCACAATCCACAAATCGCTTGTCGATACGGGCAACCTCCGTCACGTGCGCATGCGCTTCAACCAGATCACCATTCGGAAGCGAGAACCGCAAATTGGCTGTCGGATTGGCCGCGAGATGCTGTTTCAGCTCAGAGAGTTTCATATACGGCGACGATTAGGAGTCAGCAGCGGATGCCCCACAGCAATTCCCTCCCCGGACCGCGCAGCAGACGGGCACCGCCAAGGCTGCGCCTAGGGTGGTGCCGACCAAATACACCCACAGGTGCTGCATCTGTCCGCTCACAACTGCAGGGGAGAGAGACCGGACGGGGTTCATGGAAGCTCCGCAGATTGGCCCGGCAAACATCGCCTCAAGGGCGATCACAGCGCCGATGGCGATGCCGGCCGTGATCCCCTTTTCCTTGGCACCGGTGGACACGCTCAGGATCACCATCATGAGAATGAACGTGAGAACAATCTCGAGAATCAGGCTTTGCGAAACGCTGCCAGCAGGAAGAGTCGCCCCCAAGCGTACATCTTCCGGAAAGAGGAATTTCAACAGTCCGCTCGCCGCAAATGCTCCGACGATCTGTGCGCCAACATACGGGACGACATCCGCCCAGGAAAAGCGGCCAGCCAGGGCGAAGGCGGTCGTCACAGCCGGATTGAGATGAGCCCCGCTGATGTCGCCGAATGTGTAGATCATGGCCAACACCACCAACCCAAACGTCAGGGCAATTCCGGCATGGGAAACTCCGCCCTTGGTAGCCACGTCAATCACGATCGCTCCCGTTCCCGCAAAGATCAGCGTGAAGGTTCCCAGAAACTCGGCCAGCAAGCGTCTTTTCATGCGCATCCTCGTTGCCGCTTGGCGGGTGACTGACCAGGCCCACAGCGCGCACGCTCAGCAACCGCGTTGCCGCCCGTCGTCAACGCCCGAGCATCCCGAGAGAGCCGAGCATCTTTTTTCAAGCTGAAGCTAAAAAACTCGAATACTGCCTTAAGCAAGGGTTGTTTGTCGGCATCGAGTTCGTAGTAAACCCATTTGCCCTGCTTGCGAGCTCGCACCAGCCCGGCATCGCGAATGACCGCTAAATGCGTGGAGAGCGTGGATTGACCAATCTTGAGCCCCTCGCACAGCTCACAGACACAGAGCTCGCGCCCCCGCAGCGCGCTGATGATTCGCACACGCGTCGGGTCCGCAAAAGCTTTGGCTACTTTGACCAAATCCTGCATCCCAACAACATATCGGCCGATACCGATGGGATCAAGGAGGAAAATGGGACGCGGGTCCTGTTGGCTGTTTTTGTAGGGGACGAGTCCTCCCCTCGGACCAGTAGCCCCGCCCCCCGTATTCCCCTTTGTCGGAAACTTCGTCGAGTTAGACGTCGGCGGCGGGGAATCGATTACGATTACGATTACGAAGGAGAGGCAGAAGGGGAACCACTCCGTTCGTATCAGCTCAAAATCTCCTGGACAACGCGCGGTCCATCAGCAGGACCGATTAGCCGGTGATTGAGCCCTTGGGACCGATACACCAACGCCTCCGGATCCAGACCCAACAAGTGAAGAACGGTCGCCTGCAAATCGTGGACCCCTACCTTGTTTTCAGCGACAGAGTACCCCAGCTCGTCGGTGCTGCCGTAGCTAAATCCGCGCTTCACTCCCGCTCCCGCAAGCCAGATGGTAAAACTGTGCGGATGATGGTCGCGTCCGACCAGCTTGAGCCCCTTGTATTCCTGGCTCATCGGGGTCCGTCCAAACTCTCCACCCCACACAACCAAGGTCTCATCTAACAAGCCACGAGCCTTCAGATCCTCGAGCAACGCACTGATCGGACGATCAATCTCACGGCACTTCTTGGGCAGATGCTTAAGCAGGTCATTTTCCTCATTGCTCCCATGACAGTCCCATCCCCAATCAAAAAGCTGGACGTAACGAACCCCGTTTTCTACCAGCCTCCGTGCGAGCAGACAGTTGTTCGCGAAGGACACGGCACCCGGCTGAGCGCCATAACGTTCCAGATTTTTGGCATTCTCCCGACGGATGTCCATCACCTCCGGAACTGAGACTTGCATTCGGTAGGCCAGCTCATACTGAGCGATCCGAGTTCTGGTCTCCGGATCTCCCACTCTCTCCAGTTCCACTTGGTTCAACTCGAGCAAAGCGTCCAAGGCCTTGCGACGGAGCGGCCGGCTCAATCCGGGCGGGTTGCTCAAAAACAGGATCGGATCAGCCCCACTGCGGCACTGAACTCCCTGATACACCGAGGGCAACGGCCCGCTTCCCCAGGCACTGATTCCCGGCGTCGGATCCGCTCCACCGGAAACCAGAACCATGAATCCAGGAAGGTTCTGATTCATCGAACCTAAGCCGTAAGTCGCCCACGAGCCAATGGAGGCATGACCAGGCCGGTTGTCGCCCGTGTGAAGAAAGAGTTCTGCGGGAGCATGGTTGAACTCCGGCGTGACCATCGACCGAACAAAAGTAACCTCGTCGACTTTCTGCGAGAAGAGGGGGAGGAGCTCGCTCACGGGTGCGCCGTTTTGTCCATAACGCGCAAAGGAGTAGGGGGTCCCCAGGAGTTTGGGAACTCCGCGTATGAAGGCGAATCGCTGGCCCTTGAGAAACTCCTCCGGACAATCCTGCCGGTGTAGCTCACGAAGCCTGGGCTTCCAATCGAACAGTTCGTGCTGAGGAGGTCCGCCCGACATATGCAGGTAGATCACCGATTTGGCACGTGCTGGACGGGCAGGCGGCCGCGGGGTCAACGGGGAGGTCTCAGCCCCGGACAGCGCAGCCTGAACTTTCTCCCCGCGGAGTTGGCTCAGGGCGATGGCCCCCAGCGACAATCCCCCCTGCCGGAGAAAATGACGCCGGGTTTGAGTCAGAATCCGGAGATCGCGCAAGTTCATCAGCTAGCCTTTAGTGAGCACGGAGTCCAAGTTGAGGAGCATGTTCGCGACCACCGTCCACGCCGCCCACTGAGCCGCCGAAACCCGCAGAGCATCGATCGCCGCCTCAGCGCCTGCCATCTCCCGCGCCGATTCCTCATCCCGGGCAAACTCCACGACCGCGCTCTCATACAAGCGAACGATGCTATCGATCTCACGAACTTCCCCTTCCCGGCCGGTCGCTTGGCGCCAGGCCCACTTAGCCCGTTGGCGAGTGGCAACTCCCCCTTCCCTCAGAATCCGACCAGCGAAGCCCTGGGCTGCCTCCACAAACACCGGATCGTTCAAAGTAACCAAAGCCTGCAGCGGCGTATTGCTTACCGCCCGACGAACGGTACAAACCTCACGGGTCGGAGCATTGAAGGCCATCAGTGAGGGATACGGCACGGACCTTCTCCAGAACGTATAGAGACTTCGGCGATGCCGATCCTCTCCGGCACTGATTTCCCAGTTTTGTCCGTAAGTGAACGCCGGCTGCCAAAGTCCAGTCGGCTGAGCTGGAAAGACCGAAGGTCCAAACATCTTCGAGCTGAGCAGCCCGCCCACTGCCAAGGCCTGGTCGCGGAGCATCTCCGCCTCCAAACGTAGGCGTGGGAAACGACCGAGCCATTGGTTGGCCGGATCCTGCACCAGTAATTCCGGACTTACCTGGGCACTGGCACGGTAGGTGGCGGAAACAAGCAAAGTTCGGAGCAACGCCTTGGTATCCCAACCCAGGCGACGGTACTCCGTCGCCAGCCAATCCAAAAGCTGCGGATGACTGGGGGGCGATCCCTGCGTTCCAAAATCCTCCGGCGTTGAAACGATCCCGCGGGAGAATAGGACCGCCCAGAGTCGGTTGACCGCCACGCGTGCGGTCAACGGGTTCTCCTCATCCAGGAGCCAGCGAGCCAGTCCCAGCCGATTCGTAGGGGAACCCTTCGGAAACGGATGCAACTCCAATGGAACACGGGCGGTAACCCGCTCTCCCGGATTCATAAAGTCACCTCGGATGAGCACATGCGATGATCGACGAAAATCCTCTCCTAACTCTTGCATCACCGGGGTCTTTAAAATGGAAGTTTCCAGTTGCCACCTACGATCCTCCAGGGGACGGACCCGAGCGTCCAACAAGGCATACTGCGGAGTGAATCTCCAATAAAACGAGCCCAGGTCGTTCTGCTGCTGCGGGGAGCGATCCTCACTCCGCAGGGCCAAGCCGCGGCGAACCGAGGCGGGCACGGCGAACAAAGCCGCATCCGCCGCCGACCCGAACCATTGAAACCGCCCCAAACTGGCACGATCGCGGCGGGTATGCTCCAAGACAACCACTAGTTTCTCGGTGGGGGCCAGGTCCAAAGGCTCAAACAGGGAAAAGACCGCCTCCTGAGGTTGATCCAATTGAGAGGTCACGCGCCAGCCCGTCTCCCAATCCTGATCCATCAAGAGGGCTCCGGATGTTCCGTCGTCCGCATGCGACACACTGACGGTGTGCAGCCGAAGGTTGCGCACCCCGGAGAAGTCGATCTTGTGAACAGGGCTGGCTGCTTTCCCGACGGTCTGAGTGAAGACCGTCCGACGCGAAGCATCCAGCAACTCGACGCGCAAGTCCTGGAGGGCGTCCTCAAAGGTGACATCCGTCCGACTCCAGATCGCCAGCCGATCGATCGGGGCCGATTGTCCCAGATCAACCTCCCACCACGGGTCCACACTCCTCCGAGTTTGCATCACTGAACCGCGCGCCAAGGCCCCGTTGACTATGGCATCGATCGCCAGATCCGCTCCCGCTCCGCCTTGAGTGCTCGACTGGGAGGCTTTGCCCTTCGTGCCGATGTTAAGTCCCTCGCTCATCACCTCTACCTCCGCCAACGAAAGGATACGTTTCCCACCGCGAAGCTGAAGACGCACAAACCGAGCCTGAGGAAGCTGGACCTGTTTGGGCTGCACCTGGAACTGGACCTCGTTCAAAGTCAAATGTCCGTCCGGAGCGCGTCCCAAGCTGGGAACGCCGTTCGCCGTGACTGGAATGACCTGGAGACGAAATGCCCGCAATCCGGCGGGTGCGCTGGGAAACTCTAATCGATATCGATTCGTGGTGGTACGCTCCCCTTGAGCCTCCACGATGCCCGCCGTGCCCACCACCAGCTCGGTTCCTCCTAGCGCCATCGCGGCAACGGGCCGCAAGCCGATCCACGATTGATCGGCCCTCCTGAGATCGTCTTCCCACTGTCGACGCTCAGGGGTGTCGGCAGGATCAAACTGATCGCGCTGAGCCAGGAGGGGCTGCAACTCGCGTCGCAATCGGTCCAACTCCTGGCTCTCCGCCTCCGTAGGCGATGCCAAACGAGGGCTGTCATCCTCCAGATCTGTGTCAGCGGTTTGGTTAAAAAACGCGAAGAGCGAGTAGTAATCTGTCAGGGTGAAGGGATCATACTTATGTGAGTGGCATTTCGCGCAGCTGAAGGTCAGCCCCATCCAGACCTGCATGGTGGTGTCTACTCGATCCTTCACAGCGGCCACCCGAAACTCTTCGTCATCCGTGCCTCCCTCGTCATTCGCCATCGAGTTGCGATGGAACGCGGTGGCCAAACGCTGCTCCAGGGTGGGATTCGGCAGCAGGTCGCCAGCGAGCTGCTCAATGGTGAATTGGTCGTAGGGAAGGTTTCGGTTGAACGCGTTGATCACCCAATCCCGATAGCGCCACATATACGGACGCAAGCCATCGGATCCGTACCCCTTGGAGTCGGCGTACCGGGCCAGGTCCAGCCAAACCCGCGCCCACCGTTCACCAAATCGCGGGGAACTGAGATAGTGGTCGACCATCGCCTCGTAGGCCTTCGGAGAAGGATCGGCCACAAAGCGGCCAACTTCCTCGCCGGTAGGCGGAAGACCGGTGACATCCAGAGCCACCCGGCGAATCAAGGTGGTGCGCTCGGCCTCGGCCGGCGGGGCGAATCCACGCAACTCCCACTGCTCGAGGATAAAGGCATCAATCTCATTGCGACCCCAGTTCGTGCGGGTCGCTACGGGAACCGGCGGACGCTTTGGCTTTTGGAAAGCCCAGTGCGACATCGCACTTGTGAGCGGGGCGTGAGATGACGCGGGAAAAGCAGGGGCAGCTGCCGGCGAGCCCGCTTCCTGAAACAAAAGCAGGAGGGCCACTCTGGACAGCATCAGGCTCAACCAACGCATCGCTCCTAACCTACGATAGGATCGGCTCAAGGCCAAATGAATAGAGAAGTCGGTGGTTAGGTGGTAGGTGGTAGGTGGTAGGTGGATCACTCATCACTCCTCACTCCTCACTCCTCACTCCTCACTCCTCACTCCTCACTCCTCACTCCTCACTCCTCACTCATCACTCCTCACTCATCACTCCTCACTCATCACTCATCACTCGTCACTCGCAATTGCTCAGTTTCCATTGGGTTCCCGGAACCTGCAGGGTTCCCAGAGATTAGCCGGGCGATCGCAGATCCCCGGATCCCCGTTTCCCCTTCCGCCGCACCCCGAAGGGCGTGCCACCCCCGGGCCGAAATGAGTGATGGTCAACTCATCACTCATCACTGGTCACCAACGCAGCTTTGTGTCATAAACTGCACCCATGGATGCCGAAACCCTTCGCTGCCCGTCTTGTGGTGCTCTCGTCAGCAACGGGGCGGCCAAGTGCAGCCATTGCGGGGGAGCATTGGCCACCGTGGCTTGCCCTAAATGCCTGGACCTCATGTTCCTTGATGCCAAGTTCTGTCCAGGATGCGGGACGTCGGCGTTCCAATGGCAACCTCGTCCGGGCAATCTCCCCTGTCCTGAGTGTGCTCGGGTCATGCTCGAAGGTCAGATCGGTCCACTCCAAGTCCAGCAATGTGGCCACTGCCACGGAATCTGGCTGGATAGCGCGACCTTCGCCCAGGTGTGCCGAGACGCCGGCAGCCAGTCAGCCGTGTTGGGGGATGCGTCTCGGGCCGAAGAATCGCCGGTAGGCTTACCCTCAACGAAGGTGCGCTATCGCAAGTGCCCGAGCTGTACAAACCATATGAACCGGGTCAATTTCGCCCGCTGCTCGGGCGTCGTCGTCGATGTCTGCGGCGGACACGGAACCTGGTTTGACCACCTGGAGCTGCAACGAATCGTTCGATTCATTCACTCCGGAGGCCTGGAACGCAGCCGGGCGGCAGAAGTGGAGCACCTCGAGCGGGAACGCCAGCGCTTGATACGAGCTCGGGAAGATAACCGGCACGTCCCATCAACCTACTCGGGGGGCAGTGACGTCGAGGACTTGGTGCTGTGGGGAGCCATCAGCGCCGCAGGCAGCCTGCTCAGCATGCTGCTGAAGAAGTGACGGACGGATCCGGTGCTTTGAGCAGGGTTGACGCAGGCTTCAGAGGCCGGTGGCATCGCTGCGCGATGCTCCTGATTCCTAACTGTTCCGGGGGTGACAGCACCCCCGGCCAATTTCTGTGAACCCGCGGGTTCGGGCCGTTCCATACCACGGTGAGAACTTTCTCTACCTTCGTGAGCTTCGTGCCTTAGTGAGAGACATCGGGCCGCTTCGTCGGCTGCGAGCGCGCAGTTTCCGGTTGAATCAGATAGGCCGTCCGATGCGAGGTCGCCCAGGCCGCCTCCACGGCTCGACGCGGATGCAAGCGGTTCACGGGCCGATGCGGCATCAAAGGATATGTCGTATCGGGATCGTTGATCCATACATCCCCCGCGGCATCGAATCCGGTCACCACCACCAAATGACCGTCATCCGACGTGGGTGGACGTTCCCGCAAACGTCCGAGCGACACCGAGATGATCACCGGCACCCTCTGAGCGATCAAATCCTCCACGGCCCGGAGGTCCGGCAGACGAGTCACGTAGGCCTCCAGAGCCGGCGAACGTCCCGCAAACGCAGTGTTGAACGGCCAATTGCCCGTTCCGCGATAAACCGAATCATAAACGCCAGCGGCGACCTCCGGAACCTCCCGGCGCAATTCCGGCCGATGCAATCGCTCCGACCAATAGGCCATCACCATGGAAAGAGACGTCGGGCTGCACCACACTTTCCCACCCACGTAAGCATGCTGGGACGTTCCCGGCACCGGTAGATTGACTCCCCACACCCGCCGGTTCGGCGGGCGAGCTTGAGCTGCCGCCGTGGTGTTAAAGAAAGACAGCGCCACCAGACGGAGCCGGGGAAGGACCCCGCCCTTCCCGGGATGGTGAACAATTCTCAGCCGTACGGCGCGACACGGACGTTCCAGACTCAACACGTCGGTCGCCACATGACCGTTCTGGTCCCGCTGGGTTCCGAAGCTGTGACGTCCGACTCCGTTGGTCGACTCCGACCAAATCCCCAGGGAGTAGAATGCGGTAGGACGATCGCCATAGATGCCGCTCGCGTGGAACTCCAAACCTCCGCCGCCCGGGGTCTCGGCGTTCCAAGAAACGATCAGCGAGTTCCAATCTTTGCGGGCTCGAATCGGGTCAGATTCCCAAGTGACCACTCCATTCACCGAGTTGGTCGCCGCCCGGAACCGTCCAAACTCCCTCAGCAAGACCGACTCCTGAGCCAGACAGTCCGGCGTCATGGGCATCGACACCAGCATTGCCCAGGCGAAAGCCCAGAGCAGGGAGTTGTGATCGACTCGGGAGAAGGGTTTCATGAACGGGAGCGAGCTCGGCGCGACGGTCGGCTCGACACACTATCGGCGATCCAATCCAGGTAGCGAAGTGTTCCGCGAGACAAGCCCACCTCGATGACTTCGGGAGTGTCGTACGGGTGCAGCTCGAGAACCAGAGCCTCTAGAGCCTTCACTGAAGTGCGGGAGGTCTTAAATACGATCAATACCTCTTGGGATCGGGTCAGCTTACCCTGCCACCAGTAGTGCGACTCGATGCCAGGCACGAGATTGGCGCACGCAACCAGGCGAGCCGAGAGAGCGGCCTGAGCCAAGCGACGAGCCGTCTTCCGATCAGGCGCTGTGACCCACACCATCGAAAACTGAGCGGCGGTGCGCATCACTCAATGAACAGAGTTTCCCCGCCGCCAGGCAAGGAGAAAGCAAGCCCTGGGGCTCGTCAGTCCCGGGGAATCACCACCGCGTCGATCAACCCATCGGATCCAAACCCAGGTTCACGATCGCCGGATCCCCATACAACGTGTAGCTGCCATACCGGGTGATCTGCACATCCATCACCTGCCCCTGATGCCGCTCCGATCCCTCAAAGATCACGATGCGATTGCATCGAGTGCGCCCCATGAGCCGAGCTGCGTTGCGCTTGCTCGGTCCTTCCACCAAAATCTCCATGCGCTTGCCCACGCAGGCTTCGTAACGCTTCCCCCCCACGTTCTCGATCAACGCGAGCAGGCGCTGATTGCGCTCCTCTTTAACCTCATCGGGCAGCTGATCCGGAAGGGACGCCGCCGGAGTGTCCCGACGCTGGGAATAGCGAAAGATATAGGCGTTGTCGAACTCCGCCTCGCGCACCAGCGATTCGGTCTCGAGATAGTCTTCCTCCGTTTCGCCGGGAAACCCAACAATGATGTCGGTGGTCAGCCCCATGCCCGGACGCACGTGTCGCAGGCGCTGGACAATCTCGAGGAAGCGCTCCCGGGTGTACCCGCGATGCATGGCTTTCAACATTCGGTTGCTGCCGCTCTGCACCGGAATGTGCGCGCTCTCGACCAGCTTGGGCAACCGTCCATAAGCCTCCACTAAATCCAGGCCATATCCCTTAGGGTGCGGCGACGTGAATCGAATGCGCTCCAGCCCGTCGATTTCATGAACCGCCTCGATGAGCTGTACAAAGCCGCTGCGACCGTCCAAGATGGGAATCTCGCGCTTGCCGTAGCTCGTCACAATCTGCCCCAGCAACGTGATCTCCTTCACCCCGCGCGACACCAATTCGCGACACTCGGAGACGATGTCCGGTATCGATCGACTGCGCTCCTCGCCACGGGTGTAGGGCACGATGCAAAAGGTGCAGTATTGATTGCAGCCCTGCATGATGCTGACGAATGCGCTGATGCTTCGCGCCTGGCTCGTGCCGCCCAGAAGATGTTCCCGGATCGTTCCCTGACTGCCCTCCTCCTCGGCCACATCCACCACCTTCTCGCGTCGACCTGCCAGGATCTCGTCGACGTACTCCGCCGCGCGATGAAACTTTTGAGTGCCCAGCACCAAATCGACGTCGGGCAACTTGTCGATCAGCTCCTTGCCCCGGCTCTGCGCCATGCACCCCATGAATCCGAGCACTACGTTGGGACGATTCTTACGCACGTCGGCGGCGATGTTCTGCATCTTGCCGATCGCTTTCTGCTCCGCCATGTCACGAACGCTGCACGTGTTCAGCAACACCACATCGGCAACCGCCTCGGAGCTGGCGAGCGTATATCCCTTGGCCACCAGCTGCGCGGCGACTTGTTCCGAGTCGCGCTCGTTCATCTGGCATCCGTAGGTTTTGATGTAGACGCTCGGCATGAGGGCTCCTGTTACATCTGCTCCAGGACATCAATGCCCAAGAGCTCAAGCCCCTGCTTCAGCACCCGACCCGTCATCTCACACAGCACCAACCGAGTGTTTCGATCCTCGCCCTCGGCCTTCAGAACGGGGCAACTCTCGTAGAACCGCGCAAAGAGCCCGGCGAGTTCGTAAAGATAGAGACACAAATAATTCGGGCGATACTCCGCAGCCACCGCTTCCAGCGTCATTCCGAAAGTCAGCAGATACTTCGCAAGCGAGATTTCATCGGCATGCTTGAGGGCGACCTGATCGAGATCTCCAATTCCCTGAGTTCCCGCCTTTCGGAAGATGGAACGAATTCGGGCGTAAGCATACTGCAGATAAGGCGCCGTATTGCCCTGCAGGGATAACATCTTATCCCAGCTGAACACGTAATCGCTCTGTCGGTTGGGCGAGAGATCCGCATACTTGACGGCCCCCAAACCCACCACGCGCGCGACCTCGCGTCGCTCCGCCTCGGGAAAATCGGGATTCTTCTGGGTCACCACGTCGAAAGCGCGCTGCTCGGCCTCATCCAACAGGTCGGCGAGCTTCACGGTTTCTCCGCTGCGAGTCTTAAACGGCTTGCCGTCATCACCAAGAATGGAGCCAAACCAAACATGCGCCAGTCGCATCGAGCCTTTCAGCTCCGGATGCCATCGATGCCAGGTTGAAAAGATCTGGCGAAAATGCAGCTGCTGTCGACCGTCCGTGACATAGACCACCTCGTCAGGCTTCCAGGTCTGCCAGCGGTAGGCCAGCGTGGCGAGGTCGGTCGTCGCATAGTTGGCGGCCCCGTCTCCTTTTTGAATGAGCGCGGGATTGGGAACCCACTCGCCTTCCTTCTGAACCAGAAAGGGATCTTCCTTGGGCGGCACGGAGCCATCGCTGAACACGCAGATAGCGCCCTGGCTCTCGCTCGCGATGCCGCGGTCCCGCAGGTCCTGCACGACGGCCTTCAACTGGGGATTGTAAAAGCTCTCCCCAAGGGTCACGTCGAACTTCACGCCCAGCCGACCATAAATCGCATCGAACTGGGACTGGGAAAGATCGATCATCTGTTTCCAGATGGCGAGGTTCTCGGCGTCGCCCGACTGCAGCTTCACCAGTTCTTGGCGAGCCGCTTCCCGCACCGAGGGATCCGCCTCGGCCGCGGCTGTGACCGCCTTGTAAAGCCGCTCCAGCTCGCCCAGTGAATCCTTAGCCAACGCCGTACGATCCAATTGCTGCTTCCATCCGACGGTCAAGAGTCCGAACTGGGTGCCCCAGTCGCCGATATGATTGTCGGTGATCACCCGATGCCCGAGCAGACGAAAGATGCGCGAGAGCGCATCGCCCAGAGCCGTGGAACGGATATGCCCTACGTGCATCGGCTTGGCCACGTTCGGCGAGCTAAAGTCAATGACCACCGTCCGCGGTTTTTCGGACGGCTGCAGATACAGGGCCGCCCCCTTGAGCGGAGCGCACAGGGCTTGAGCAAGCACGCTGGTTTTGACTCGGAAGTTGAGGAATCCGGCACCGGCGATTTCCACACCGTCACACCAAGCCGACACATCCAGATGCTTGAGAACATCGGCCGCCAGCTGACGCGGATTCATCTTGCGCTCTTTGGCCAGCGCCATGAGCGAGTGGGTTTGGTAGTCGCCGAACTTGGCATCAGCGCAAGGCCGCAGCACTACCGATTCAAAAGCGGAGTCAGGAAGGACGGTCGCAACCGCCTGCCGAAGGTTTTTTTCGATTGGGAGATGGAGCATGTCGTGAAGAGCCGCTTGGTTCATCTCGGCTCACCCCTCAATCGACCGCCGGAAGCCGATGGCCGGTGCCCGTGAGCCCAAAACGCGGACTAAACTTTGGACGTCTTGATGGCCTGGTACATCATGTTCGCGTCGGCCGCTTCCTCCAGTGCCCTCCGCGACGTCTCGTTCTTGAGCAGCTTCGCGATGTCCGCCAGGGTCCGCAAATGCTTCTGGAAGTGGCCTTGAGGAACCACGAACAGCATCACCAGGTTGACCGGCTGGTTATCCAGAGCATCGAAATTGATCCCTTTCTTGGAGCGACCCAAGGCCCCCACCACTTCGTAGATGAGATCCGAGGAGGCATGAGGAATACCAATGCCAAAGCCGATACCGGTACTCATCGTGGTCTCACGCTTTTTGACCACCGTAAGTATGGCATCACGATTCTCGGGCTTGATTTTGCCAACCGAGACGAGATGGCTAATCAACTCGTCGATAGCCTCCCACCGATTGGTGGCTTTCATATCCGGATTGATTTGCTCAGGGCTTAGGATATCCGCGAGATCCATAAAGCGATAACTGAAAAGCATTTCGCCTTATCAGCCAGGGCAATGCAAGAGCGGAATCGACTGCGATCGAGAAAAAGATTTCAACCGCGGGAGCAACCCGTTCCCGACCCCGTCTGAAGAAAGGAGAGAAATCGTGAAAGATTCCGCCAATCAAACCGTAGTTATCCATGTAGATGTGCGCGACTCCAGTGAAACGAGGGTGGCGACACACCAACAAATGGCAAGATGCCCAAAATGAAACAATTTTAGTTAGTCCTACCCAAAATTCCGGTCGATCCTTAAGCACGATCGACTTTCACCCACAACGGAGGTGGATTCACTGGCGATTCGGAGATCCGAATCGCCAGCTCTTCTTTTACCCCTGCTTCAAGGTTTTGACAAAACGCGCCATACGCTCCATCGCAATCTCAATCTGAGGGAGCGCGGTGGCAAAACAGCAGCGGAGGTAACCCTCCCCACTCGCTCCGAAGGCACTTCCGGGCACGCAAGCGATCTTCTCGCGCTCCAACAGGCGAACGGCAAAGTCTTTGGAGGATAAGCCCGTAGACCGGATGCAGGGGAACGCGTAGAAGGAACCCCGCGGTAAATGACAGGTCAACCCCATGTCATTTAACGACTTAACGATGAGATTTCGCCGAGCCCGGTACTGGTCCCGCATCATCACCGTGTCGGCCTCACCATGCTGGATGGCCTCCAGGGCCGCTTCCTGACTGATGATGCTCGCGCAGAGCATCGAATATTGATGGATGCGCATCATGGCATCGATCAAGGGCGCTGGCCCACAAGCGTAGCCGATGCGAAAGCCGGTCATGGCATAAGCTTTGGAAAAGCCATGCAGAAAGATGGTCCGCTCGATCATGCCCGGCAAAGACGCGATGCTGACATGCTCCCCTTCGAAGGTAAGCTCGGAGTAAATTTCGTCGGTTAGGACGATCAACCGGTGCTTTTGAACCAAATCCGCGATCTTCTGAAGCTCAGCACGCGTCATCGTGCCGCCCGTGGGATTGGTGGGAAAGTTAAGCACCAACACCTTGCTCTTGGGAGTGATCACCTTCTCGATCGCCGCGGCGGTAACCGCAAAACCGTCCTCCGCCCGACAAGAAACAGCCACCGGAACTCCGTGGGCCAGCGAGATGCTGGGAGAGTAGCTGACATAGCAGGGCTCATGATAGATGATCTCGTCGCCCGGGTTGGTAATGGCTCGAATGGCGATGTCCATCGCCTCACTCACCCCAACGGCGATTAGGATCTGGCTCTTGGGATCGTAACTGACCTTGAAATGCGTCTCCAAGCTTCGGGCAATCGCTTCGCGCAGCTTGGGCAGTCCCAAGTTGGAGGTGTATCCCGTTCGCCCGCGCTCCAAAGCGTAGATGGCGGCTTCGCGGATATGCCAAGGCGTCACGAAGTCCGGCTCCCCAACACCCAGGGAAATCACGTCCTTCATGCCTTGGACAATATCAAAAAAATCACGAATCCCTGAACGAGGGATGGCGCGAACATTGTCCGCAACGTATTGTTCCGATGGAAACGCAGTCACCATTAAAGGAACCTATTGAAATGAGGGGTATGCTGACAAGCAGGCAGTTGCGGACTCGAACAGTTCCCACACTGACGACTCTCCCCATCTTAGTCGGAAACCTAGTCGGAAACTTTATCGGATTTGGACTGGTGTAGCGCCCTTCAGCTTTAGGCACCGCCACGGGGGGCCCAGAAAGAGATCGATTGGCGTGGTCTGGGGAGGTGAGTTCTGGTTGGATTCCTCCATGTTCTCCGCCCGCTCACTCTGGATTCTGTCCTTCGGGATGGTTGTTGGCTGGTTTGGAATGGTGTGTTCTCGAGCCGCGGCTCCCGCTGCCAAACCGCCGAACATCATTCTGATCTTGGTGGACGATCTCGGCTGGGCGGATCTCGGATGCTATGGAAATCGCTTTCACGAAACCCCGAATCTCGATCAACTGGCCCAGGAGGGGGTGCGCTTTACGAGCGCCTATTCCGCCTGCACGGTGTGCTCACCCACTCGAGCCAGCCTGCTCACGGGGAAATATCCAGCGCGCCTCCATCTAACCGACTGGATCGCCGGCCATCCACGGCCACACGCTAAGCTCAGTGTGCCCGCTTGGACGCAATCACTCCCTGGTAACGAGCGCACGCTTGCTGAAGCGCTTCGTGAGGTGGGTTATACGTCTGCCAACATCGGCAAGTGGCACCTTGGCAAAGCCGATTCCTACCCGGAGCAACACGGATTTGACCGCAATGTAGGCGGTTACGAGCGAGGCCAGCCGCCGAGCTACCACTCGCCCTACCGCATCCCAACCCTAACCGAAGACGCGCCCGGAAAGTTTCTGACCGACCGGGAGGCCGATGAAGCCATCCGTTTCATCGAGGAAAACCGCACGCGATCCTTCTTTCTCTATCTTCCGCACTACGCGGTCCACACCCCGTTGGCCGGCAAGCCTGAGGTGATCGCCAAATACCAGGCCAAGCTCGGAGCCGGGGGAGATCGCGTGCAGAACCCTGTGTATGCAGCCTTGCTGGAAAGCGTCGACCGCGCCGTTGGAAGCATCCGTCAAACCCTGGCCCGCCTTGGGCTTCAAGACCAAACCATTCTGCTCTTCACTTCCGACAATGGGGGGCTCGTCCTCGGGGGGAAGAAAGCCCCCACATCCAATCTCCCGTTACGTTCGGGCAAAGGCTCACCCTACGAGGGTGGCGTGCGCGTTCCTCTCATTGCCTTCTGGCCAAAGGTCACTCCGGCGGGGGCGATCTGCGATGCGCCGGTGATCACCCCGGATCTTTACCCAACCGTGCTGGGCTTGGCAGGCGCCAGAGTGGCGAAGGGGCAGATTATCGATGGAACAGACCTTCGACCACTGCTCCAACGACCTTCTCGCCCTTCGCTTCGCGCTGAAAATCGCGCGATATTCTGGCACTACCCTCACTACCATCCCGGTGGGAGCACGCCATACAGCGCAATCCGCGAGGGTGACTACAAGCTCATCGAGACATTTGAGCAGGGAAAGGCAGAACTCTATGACCTCAGGTTGGATCTTGGAGAAACCAAGAACCTGTTGGAGTCGCATCCGAAAAGGGCCGCCCGATTGCTGAGAAAACTTCAGCAATGGAGGGTTCAAACCGGAGCTCAAATGCCCTCAGCCAACCCCGACTACGATCCCGCACGGGACACTTTTTGAGATCAGAACTTGAACGACTTGATGACGTCGACCACCCGATTCTGTTGCGACTCCGTCAGTTCCGGATAGATCGGCAAGCTCAGGCAGTGCTCGCCGGCGCGCTCGGACTCAGGAAAATCACCCTTTTTATACCCGAGCGATGCGTAGCACTTCTGCAGGTGCAGCGGCAGCGGATAGTGCAAGCCACAGCCCACTCCGTTGGCTTCGAGATGTTTCTTCAAATCATCCCGACGCGGATGACGAATCACATACAGATGCCAGGCGCTCTCAACTCCCGCCGCCTCACAGGGCAACTCGAGCGGAGTGCCGCTCAAGAGCTGGTTATACCGGAGTGCAATGCGACGACGAGCCGTGGTCCAATCCGCAAGGTGCTTCAGCTTCACCCGGAGAACGGCCCCTTGGATGCCTTCCATTCGGTAGTTGAAGCCAATCTCATCGTGGTAGTAGCGAACGGTGGATCCGTGCTCACGCAGGGATTTGGCTCGAGCGGCCAACTTCGGATCATTCATCACCAAAGCGCCTCCTTCGCCATAGGCACCCAAATTTTTGCCCGGATAGAAGCTAAATCCCGCGGTCACTCCGAAAGTGCCTACGATCTTGCCCTTGTAGGTTCCCCCGTGCGCCTGGGCCGCATCCTCAACTAACGGCAGGTTGTGCTTGCGAGCGATGGCTTGGATGGGATCCACATCGAAAGGATGTCCGTACAAATGGACCGGCATGATCGCCTTGGTCTTGGAGGTAATCGCCTTTTCGATCTGGTTGGGATCGAGGTTGAAGGTCTTTCGGTCGATGTCGACATAGACCGGCCGCGCCCCGACATAAGAAATGGCCCAGCTCGTGGCAACAAAAGTGAAAGGAGTGGTGATGACTTCATCTCCAGGCTTCACATCGAGCAGCAGCAAAGCGACATGCAGAGCGGAAGTGCCGCTGTTGAAGGCCACGGAGTGCCCGGAATGGCAATAAGCGGCAAAGTCCTTCTCGAACTGCTCGACATCAGGGCCCAGGCAGAAGGAGCAGCGATCGAGAGTTTGGGCGATGGCTTTGTCGATTTCGGCACGAAGAGGACGCATCTGTGCCGCCAGATCCAGGTAAGGGACTTTGTCGATCATTGAGTCGGGTAGTTAGAGTGCTAACGTTCGCCTGGGCATAGTCCCAGATCGAGACCGCTGGGACTTGATAATGGCGCGACGACTTGGAAACAATGCTTTTCCCCGCCTCAACCAGAGGGGCATGAGCGCGCATTGCTTAACACAAGCCAGCCGACCAAAGATCGTCCCATTGGGTCCATCGGCAGGCGGACGTGGAACCTAAACCCAAAACTAGTGGGGTGTCTCACACGAGATACCCCACTAGGTTCAAGGGAACGTCGCCTTGTCTTCGCAAGGTTGCAAACGGGCAATTTCTGCCATGATGGCATCGGCCACCTCCTGGTAGATGACCTTCAGGCGTTGTTTAGAGCAGACCTTAGCCTCTTCCCGTAGCCGCGTGAGGTCCAGGGGTTGGCCATATTTCACGGTCACCGGGCACAGGCGGGGAAACCTCGCGAATCGGTTGAACGCCTCGAAAGTTCCGAAAACCCGAACAGGAATCACGGGCGCATCCGATTTGATCACCGTGAGCCCCACTCCAGCTCGCGCGGGCCGTAGCTGACCGTCCGACGTCCGGGTGCCTTCGGGGAAGAGCAGGATCACCCCTCCCCTTGCCAGCCGATCAAAAATGCCCTTGAGCCCGGCGGCACCCGCGCCCTCCCGATCCACCGGAACGCAATAGAGTCGGCGCAAGAAGTAGTTGAAAAAACCGTATTTAAAGAGGGTGTCCCGAGCCAGATAGTTGACCGGTCGGCCCAGCCCGCTACCGATCAGCGGCGGATCCAGGTAGCTGGCGTGGTTGGCTGCCAAAATCACCGGGCCGCTTTTGGGCAGACGCTCGGGATTAAAATAGTGCCCGCGGAAGAAAAAGCGAAAGATCGCGTGCGAAATCACCCAGGTGCATCGATAAACCCAGGTCATGCTGGAGAAATCTGGAAGCATCAGCTTTTCCGAGCAGCCAGCCGACGATGAACTTCGTCAATGATGATCTGGCTGGTCTGTTCGATGGTCAGACCAGAGTTGTTGATCACCATGGCACCCAAGGGGATCATCAATGGATTCGACGCGCGTTGGCTGTCCGATTCATCCCGCTTCGCCAAATCCTCATTCACCCCATCCGCCCAACGACGCTTGCTGCGCTCCGCCAGAGGAGCATCCAGGTAGAACTTAAAGTCCGTGTCCGGAAAAATGGCGCTCCCGATGTCCCGCCCCTCCATCACCAAGTTGCCAAAACTGGCGCAGGACTGCTGCGTGACTTTCATCCATGCGCGCACCTTGTTGTTGGCAGCGACGTGAGCAACAGCCGCGCTCGTCTCCGAGGTGCGGATCTCCTTTTCAGGAAAATAGCCGTCGACAGTCAGCCGAAGGTGATGATCCACATTCGTCAAACAGGTCTTCCACTTTCGGCAAAGCTGCGCAACCGCCTTCTCATTGTGAACATCCACATTCTTGTTGAGACAATACCAGGCCAGCGTGCGATACATCGCGCCCGTGTCCACATAGGTATAGCCGAAGTGCTTAGCCACGCGCTTGGCCGTCGTGCTCTTGCCGCTCGCGCTGGTGCCATCGATCGCGATGATAATGGAATTGGTCATGGCAGTGTCAAAAGTAGATCGTGATCGAGATTAAAGAGCGACAAGCTCTTCGGGGACCAGGAGGCGACGGTTGACCGGCTCCACGATTCGCACGCCCAATCCGTGAGGAGGCGCCCCGGCAAGCTTCTGGAAGAAATTCGGGAAAGTCTTTTTCACACAACTAGGATTCTTGAGCCGCATGCCGGGGACTTTCAACCCCAGAATGGCAAAACACATCGCCATGCGATGATCGCCATAGGTCTCAATCTCTGCCCCAACCAAAGGGCCAGGGTAGACGGTGAGCGTGTCACCCTGCTCCTCCACCCGGGCTCCACAGCGTGTCAATTCGGTCCGCAACGCCAACACCCGCTCGCACTCCTGGACGCGAAGCCGGCCAAGGTCCGTGAACCGAATTGGGCCGGGCATGGTGGGAGCCAGAACGATGGCGGTCATGATGCTATCGCCCAAGTGCTGCTGTCGGGAAACGACCGGAGGCAACGGGAGGTAGCGGGGGAACTCCGCGTCAATCTGCCATCCGGAGCTGGGCCAATGCGCCACGGAAATGCCTGGACCCACACTCGGGCCGGGAATCGAACTCGAACCGGAACCGACTCCGGTGCCAATCAGAGCATTGGCACCCCAAAAGTAACTGCCGCTGGAAGCATCGGGCTCCACCTGGAATGAACCGCCGTGCCTGGGAAAGACCTGAACCAGCTGCTCAGTCATCACCACGTAGGGTGACTCGTCCAAATTGGCCCCCTGCAGGACCACTTTCCATCCGCCCACCCAACCGCTGAGTAACAGCGCGGAGGCGAACTGAGAACTCTCCTGAACCGAAACCGTGCAAGATCCAGGCCGAGCACCCCCCCCATGGATCAGGGCCGGTAATTTGTCGTTAAAGGAATCAATTCGATACCCCAGCTCGCGGAGGGACTGAAACAAGGCGGCTTGAGGCCGTTCGTGCATGCGAGGCACTCCGTGCAGTCGATAGACCCCTTCTCCCAAACAAAGCATGGCCGCCAGAAATCGAGCCGCTGTTCCGGCATTGCCCACGAACAGTTCCAGCGGCTTTTCTGCCGTGCCGCCCCGGGGAATAACTCCGCCCTTCCCGTAAACGGTGATGGTTCGGTTGTCGGACTCCAGCGGATCGGGAGTCACGGCGACCATGAAACCAAGATCCTGCAAGCACTCCACCATCACCTGCGTATCCTCGCTCCACAAGGCTCCGCGCAGGATTGATTCCCCATCCGCCAAGGCAGCCAGCACCAAAGCACGGTTGGTGATGCTCTTGGATCCGGGCACGATCACTCGGGCCTGGACGTTGCCAGCGGCGGGAATCAATTCAATCAGATCAGGAAGAGACACAGGTCAGCAGGGACGATTCATGAGGCGGGACATCGAGTTCATTCGGGAGAACAGGAATCAGGACCGTGACACCAGTTATCGCGACGCTCCTTCGCCTTGAGAAAAAACTCCTCCACCGCTGCGCCATCGCCGGAATCGAGGGTGTGTCGAAACTCTTCCAGGGATTCAATAAAAACTCCCAGCACGCGGCTCAGGTTCTTCTGGTTCGCGAGGCAAATGTCACGCCACATCTCCGGGGATCCGGAGGCGATGCGAGTGGTGTCGCGAAACCCTCCCGCACACAACTTGGCCTGCTCGCGCGGGTGCGCCGGGCTCAGGACATAATGGGCGAGTTCGGCGGCGATGACATGGGGAAGATGACTGGATCGGCTCACCAAATCGTCGTGCTGCTCCGGGCTCAGCAGCAACGGAACACCGCCGACGCCCTTCCACAGCGCCTCCACGGTCTTGACGGCTGCTGCGGGTGAGTGGCGAGTCGGCGTAACGACACAGGTCGCGCGATCGAACAGGTCCACCCGAGCAGCGCCCATACCCATCCGCTCGCCTCCCGCCATCGGGTGGCTTCCGATGAAGACGCTCTTGGCAGCCGCAAGCAGCGGTTCGAGATCCTGCACCAGCGCCCCCTTGACGCTACCTACATCGGTGACCAAAGTGCCCGGCCTCAGGGCGGGCAAGCACTCCTTCACCAAGGCGCGCATCTGGGCGATGGGTGTGCAGAGGATGACCAGATCGGCCTCGCGCACCGCTTCCTTTAAATCGCAGGTGGCCAAATGCGCGATGTTGAGCTGATTGCACTCCGACACGCTGGCCGAGCGACGCACATACGCCACCACACGCCGGGCGAGGGCGTGTTTCTGGAGGGCCAGACCGAGGGATCCCCCAAGCAGTCCGACGCCAACCAAAGTGACTTGGTTGAAGAGCACAGGCGGAGCATAGATAAAGTCCCTTCCGGGTGCAAAGAAGGATGTTTTGGAATGCAGCGATTCCCCTATGGCAACGGCCGGGTTGCTTGCACGGAGTTCCGCCTCCCCGTACGGAGTTCGCCTTCAGGCGGAGGGGGCACCGATGTGACATTGAACGCGGGAACCTGCTAAAGCAGGAACTCCATGCACCGAGGCGTTGGTTCCCCGTACGGAGTTCCGCCTTCAGGCGGAGGGGGCACCGATCTGACATTGGACGCGGGAACCTGCTAAAGCCGGAACTCCATGCTCCCAGGCGTCCGCCCCCCGTACGGAGTTCCGCCTTCAGCCCAATCCATGCAGTTGGAGTCGCGTTCGCTCATGGAGATGCCCCTAGGTTTAGCCAGTTGGGTTCGAGCCTTCCAACTGCATTGCAGTTGGGAAGTGGAGAAACAATTTTGTCCAAAAGTCTTC
>JAEUHE010000264.1 GCA_016793885.1 Verrucomicrobiales bacterium | reverse complement strand
ACTGGTTCTGGGACTTCATTGCCAAAACTCCGCAAGAACTCTCCGATCGGCTTTGCAAAGCCCTCAAGAGCTTCATCGATGATCCGACCAAAACCGCGTCCAATTGCTCGATTCGGAAATGACTTCTGTCATTCACTATAGTTCTGATTTCCACTCGAGCCCATTCCTGCCCCAGGGTCAGGATAACAAAAGGGCAACTCCGCAAGGGCCTCCAAGCGATCGTCACCACGTCGGCTCTCCTCGACGCAGCCCCCTGCACAAGCTGGGCGATGCCAGCGTTTCACACTTTGCCGGCAGGACCCGAACCCGCAGGGTTCAAAGAGATCTAGCCGGGGGTGCTCGCACCCCCGGAACTGTTAAAAGTACGGAGCATCGCGCAGCGATGCCACCGGCTTCGGAGATTTGCATCACCCGACTCAAGAAAGGTTGGTAACATTCCTCAACGCGGGGGTTGCAGTGCCTTTCGGACTGATGAGGTGGTCCGTTTAAATCTTTCCCCATCCGTGCGATCCGTTCAATCCGTGGTTCATCAAGTACCGCCTTTGGATCAACCACTCAAGGCATGGTGATGCCCCCCCGCACGCAGTGACTCTGAGCCCCGCGGAGGGCCGGCACCAGAGCTAGGCTCTGGTGCCGGCCCTTCGCGGGGCTAGCGACCAAACACGCTGTGGAAGATGGTCTCCTTGATCTTCCACACCAGCGCCATGGTCATGGCGATGGGGAGAAGCAGCAGGAACAACACTCCCCACAGGCCACCCTCCGATAGAAAAGCGAACCAAGGGCTGATGACCGGAAAAGAGGGTTCCAGGCGGAGAATCAGAAAATAGAAGGCCGCGATTCCGAAAATCGGCACCAGAATCATCCGATTGATGCGGGTAAAGAAACGGGTCTCCTGCCGCATGGCTTCATCCGGAAGCATCGCCACGAGCCGATCCAAAAACGGATTCATCTCAATCAGGAAAAACAGGAAACCGATCACCAGGCAATCTACCATCACTTGAAAAGCAAACTCACCCGGAAACCGGCTCCACCAGACCACAAAGGGAGAGAGGCCCAAGTTGATGAGCGAAGCGATGCGAACTCGATCCACCGCAAACTGCCACACCCTTTCTTGGGGTTGGAAACACGACATGAGGTGAACACCGTAGAGAATCAAACCAAAGGCGGCCAGAACTGCCCAGAGATGAAGGCTGCGTGGCAGCTCGGCCTTGGCGGCCTGAACCGCCGTCACGAGCACGATCGGAAGCCCCCAAAACAAAGCCGAAAGCCCGCGCAGCAACTGGCCCAAGGCGGCCATCAAGGCAGGCTCACGAGGCGTCTCAGGGCGGACGCTGTCAGCCTGCAACTTCCGGGCTGGTTCCATCAGTAGCATGACACTCGAAGTTCATCCATGGAGCGAACAGGACTCTACGCGATCACTGGATCCCCAAGTAGGTGTACTCCTTGAGACCCCGCTCGTAGTCATCCAGTAAGCGCATGGCCTCGGAGGGCTTCATGCGGTCGGATTTGATCGCTTCATCAATCTGCGCCTTCATTTGGCGCTTCAGCTCATGCTCATCGTACTGCACCGCGGACAACGTCTGCACCACGGTGGAACCCTCGATGATCTCCTCGACGTAATATCCCGAGGCCTCGTCCGGATCGAGAAACACATGAACCTCGTTCACGCGACCAAACAGATTGTGAAGGTCCCCCATGATGTCCTGGTAGGCACCCATGAGGAAAAAGCCCAGATAGTATGGTTCCTGCACGGCGCCGTTGCGACGCAACGCATGCAACGGCAGGGTGTCGCGGACGTCACGAAGATCGATGAATTTGTTGATCTGGCCGTCCGAATCGCAGGTGATGTCGACCAAGGTGGCCTCCCGCGTGGGACGCTCATCGAGCCGGTTGATCGGCATGATCGGAAACAACTGTCCCAGTGCCCAATGATCTAGCAGCGACTGGAATACGGAAAAATTGCAGAGATATTGGTCGCCCAGCAAATCCTCCAGCTTCCGGATTTCCTCCGGAATATAGGACTGGCCTTTGAACGTCCCGACCACCGCTTCGCCGATCTCCCAGAAGAGGCTTTCGATCTTGGCCTTGTCCGGAAGCTCCAGCAGCCCGAGAGTGAACATCTGGTGCGCATCCTCTTTGCGCTCCAAAGCATCGTGGTAGGCCTCCAGCTTGTTCAGCTTCGGCAGATTGCGGCGAATATCGAGCAACTCCTTGACCAAGGCATGCTCGTCCTCCCCATATATCAGATTGGGACTCGGCCGATTCTTCTCGATGGTGCCAAACACCTCCACGATGAGCACGCTGTGATGCGCCACAATCGCCCGGCCGCTCTCGCTCACGATCTCGGGGTGCGGAACCTTCTCCACATTGCAAACGTCGGCGATGTAGTAGACGATGTCATTGGCGTACTCCTGCAGGGAGTAGTTCACTGAGCTGTCAAACGCGGATCGGCTGCCGTCATAGTCCACTCCGAGCCCGCCGCCCACGTCCATGTACTCGATGGCAAAGCCCATTTTATAGAGCTTGGAGTAGAGTCGTGCCGATTCCTGAACCGCCTTCTTCACCGTGAGGATGTCGGGTACCTGGGAGCCGATGTGGAAATGCAGGAGCTTGAAGCAGTGTCCCAGCCCTTCCGCCTGAAGCAGCGCCGTGGCATCGAGCAGCTCCGCGGTGCTCAGACCGAACTTGGCGTTTTCCCCGCCGCTCTCCGCCCACTTGCCCGCCCCCTTGCTCATGAGCCGGGCGCGAATGCCGATCATCGGTTCCACCGAGAGCTGACGTGAGATCCCGATGATCTGCTTCAGTTCCTCAATCTTCTCCACCACCATGATCACGCGTCGGCCGAGTTTGGTGCCGAGCAGTGCCATGCGGATGAATTGGGCGTCCTTGTAGCCGTTGCAGATAATCAGCCCATCCTGCTGGTTTTGCAGCGCCAGCCCGGCGAACAGCTCCGGCTTGCTGCCGACTTCCAGACCAAATTGAAAAGGCCTGCCGGCATCGAGAATCTCCTCCACCACCTCGCGCAGCTGGTTCACCTTGATGGGAAACACCCCACGGTAGCGACCTTGGTAGTTGAATTCCTTGATCGCCGTGCGGAAGGCGACATTGATGCTCTCCACCCGATGGCGGAGGATGTCCTGGAAACGGATCAACAGCGGAAACCGAAGCCCTCGGCCCCGGGCTTCCTCAATAATATCCGTCAGGTCAACCGCTGCCCCAGCATCCTGGAGAGGAGTGGCAACGACGCGTCCGGCGGTGTTGATGTCAAAGTAACGCGCACCCCATCTGGAGATGTTGTACATTTGGCGTGCATCCTCCACGCTCCAAGCCGGTGCGGCAACGGCGCTATCATTCATGTCAGGTTCGTAAAACGTGCCGCATATTAGGAACGCGCCGAGAGAATTCAACGTAAGAAACAACGAAGTTGCGGATCGAGGGGGGGATCCTTCCAGGCGAGGCGGGGAACTATCCAACGGCCGACCGAAGGTGCACAGATCGGCCCACCGACATAGGATCCAGGGTTTCCATGATCATCAAGCGCCAAGGGACCGCTTAAAGCCCAATCCCTTCAGTAGTGCGGCGCGGATTGGGCCAAAGGCGGAACTGGCAACTCCGTACGACCGAACGAAACCCGCCCCGGGAAAAAATCCACACAAACCCGTTGACGAGAAAGCCGGTGTCACTTACCTTTTGGCTCCCCTTAGCGGGGGCGTAGCTCAATTGGTTAGAGCGCTGCCCTGTCACGGCAGAGGTTACGGGTTCGAGCCCCGCCGCTCCCGCCATTTTTCTGTCCACGTCCCATCCCCCTCCATCAGGACGGGCAGCTTATGCACCGATGCCGGCTATCTGAGGAACCTTACCCTCGCCGAGCAGTTGAACTTCCTCCGGACGAATCATTAAATCGATCGGAGTGCGATAGGGTGGGAATCCAAAAGCGCCAGAACCGGAGTAAGTCCAAGGCCTCCAAGATAAATTCTAGAAGGTCCCACATCGATTCAATCCCTCCGGAAGCGAAAGAAGAAGTGCGGCCGCTCCCAGGGAACGGCTGTCTCCAACACGAGGGAGACCGTCTCCCACCGCTGGAGCTTCACCAGCACCCTGGGTGAACCCATTCGTCACCCAGGTCCCGCCTTGCTAGGGATAAACGCTGGAGACACTGACCGTATAGATGCGATGCTTGTTTGTCATAAGCCGCCAGGCTCCAGATATTCCCACATTTCGTTTTGATGAAGCCAAATCGGATCTGCATTCCTTCGGATAAACTCTTCCACCGGCATTCCATCGATCGTGGGGGGACGCTTTACCTTCTTCTGCTTCCCGTTGATGAAAATGGTCATGAACTCTTTTTTCTTCTTACGTCGCGCTCTTTTCTGCGCAGGCGTCAGTTTCCGCTTGGGCTTGGCCATGCTCGTTTTTAGGGCACCTCCAGTGGCAAAATCAAGGGTCAGAGCTAACACGCCTCCCCTTTCTAGATGTGATCACTTCCGGGCGAGCCCCTGAATCCACCGCCGAGAACCCGCAGGGTTCAAAGAGATTAGCCGGGGCGTGGAGCGCAGCGACACCCCCGGTCTCTCGGCCCCCCAATAAACAGCACCCTGAAAGGCGTGCCACCCGTCGGCGAACGTACTGACGAAATGATTCGGTTCCTTTTCTTTCTCAGCTCAACTGGCGACGGAACCAACCAAAGGCGTCCTCCTGCATCTGCCGAGTAAACCGGTGCGGCTCGTCATAGAACCGCCCGGTGAACTTCTCCTTCACCCCGGCACGCTCATACACAGTGGCGATCTGCTCCACCGAGTCCTTCATCCCGGCCAACGGAAATAGTCCATCGCGAGAACATTGAAGCACCAGCAGGGAACGTGGCGCCGCTAGTGATGCCACATCAGGCCAATCCAGGGAGCGATGTAGTGCGGGGAGAAAATGCACCCACGAGTGGGTGTCGAGGTGGGCGCGAATCATGGATTGCACGGTGGACATGAAGCCGACCACGCAGGCCGCTCGGATTCGCGAGTCGAGCGCGGATAGAAACATCGACCGATAGCCGCCCATCGAGATACCCAAACAGCCCAGACGACCCGCGTCCACCTCGGGACGAGATGCCAGATAGTCGACCGTCCGGAGATCATCCCAAAAGACCAGCCCCGGCCAAGTCGAGCCAGCGAACGTCAAGGCTTTAACCAGGGTGCTCTCCTTGCTGCGACACTGCAGGTTGAGTTTCCGCACCTGCTCGAGTGAATACTGCGACCGGTCCCACCCCGCGCCCAGGTCCGCATCCATCATCACCCGCCGTTCGCCGAACATGAGAGCATCAATCGTGATGACCACAAACCCGCGTCGCACCAACTCGGTGGCGGTAGGACGTCCATCATAGTTCTCCTGATGATAGGCAGTCATCGCCGGATGGTTGATTCCCAGGTCCATGACCTTCTCCTTTCCGAACAGGAACATTCCGCCGTGGGAGTGAAGATCGACCACGGCCGGAGCCGGTCCTGTCAGGCCCTTGGGAATCAGCACATAGGCCGGCACGCGACGATTGGGAGCCGTCGAAAATCGGATCCGTTCCCGGAAGTAATCACCGCAATCGACCCGATCAATCAGCTCCGGGGCTGGGGCGACGGGTCCCGGACGGTAGAGCAGCACGTCGAGAAGCTTGTTTCGAGCGGTCGACTGGAACTCCGCAAAGCTCTGGAATCGGCCGCTCAGGTAGGAATCGGCGAAGGAGTTGGCATCGGCGAGTCCTTGAATCTCGGGCCAGAGGGAGCCCAGATCGGAGCCATTCGCCTGAAGTTCGCGGCGGACATCCGACACTCCGACGTCCCTGGCTTCCGCAGCAGAGCCGGGTTGAACGAGGGAGGCAGCCAGGGTCGTAGCTCCGAGTGTGGAGAGAAACTCGCGGCGTGAGGGAAGAGGAGAGGAGTTCTGGTTCAGCATGAGGGCGGCTCCCGATTATTTGATACGTACGTTGGGTATAATCCGTAAGACTGAAAGGAAGTGTGCTGTTTTGGCACGAAGACGCTTCCCGATTATTTCATACGTACGTTGGCTTTAATCCGTAAGACTGAAAGGAAGTGTGCTGTTTTGGCATGAAGACGCTTCCCGATTATTTCATACGTACGTTGGCTTTAATCCGTAGGGCGGTTTAGGAAACTGGCTCCCCCACCCATAAGCAATTGTGTTCATTGGTCTTTGGATGGCTGGACACTCTTCCGTTGGGGTTGAACCTTCCGGAGTTCATAGCGAGTCCCAGCGGCGTCAAAGCTCTTAGGCGTTTCATCGACATCGTCCCCTATCGTGGCAAGTGTCAACTTGTCGTCCTCAACCTTAAAAAAGGCCCTAACCACTTGGCCGAGGCTATCGCTTTGTGATGGGGGACAAGCTCGGATCGTAGCGTGTAACTGCTTTGGGTTTGTGGCTGCGGGCAGTGTAACGGTCGTCTTAAACCAAAAGTTCGTGTCCCGGTGAAAATGGAGGGCATCGCCGGTGATCGCGATGGTAATCGATTGTTGCGACGAATCATCCACCTGAACCCCCTTCCAAATTCCTTGGAGAGGTCTTAATGCCAGGGCAATTGATTGATTCGTAGCGCCTTGGGAATGGGTATTGATGGGATCGTCGGCCGTCGCAGTAAAGGAGGCGACGATGCACAGGATGAGGATGGGAGTTATCGGATTCGTAAAAATCAGGCGTAAGGAGCGGGCTACGAGCCCAGTGGCCTCGATCGCCTGCTAGCCTAAACCGGCCATGGGTTAACCACGAATTTCACGAGGCAGGCAGGCCATACCTCGGCCTCCTTGCAGTGACAGAAGTTCATCGAGGAGGCTGCAGTTGGCGGTGGCGTCCACGCCACTCGGGAAACTCCACCTCCAGCAGCTTTTCCGGCCAAGAGCCATACCAAGCATATCCGTTCCTGCGCTCGTATCCAATGTCCTCAAGCCTGGACTTCGCTATCCCGTCTCGGTCGACAAAGACTGGGCTCTGGGTGTGAAGGTCATAGAATCGAGCCCAGATAGGGGGAGCAGTCGGGTCCACTAGCACCACCTTGTTGAGTCCCTTAGGTCCCTTGCTATCCTGAACAGTGGTCAGGCGGAGCCCCGTGAGCCTACCAAACCTAAACCATGCCACCGCCGCTTCGACCGATTTCACCACCTCCGGTGAAGGATCGGGAAGGCTCATCAGCAGCCGGGTAATTCCCACTGACTCCGAGCCGCTCAGAGTCGCCAACTCGAAGGTGCGTGCAGGTCTTGGCCGGCAGTCGATTTCGTCGTGCTGCGCGCACCAAACTGTAAGCTTATCTCCGATCCTAATCTGACACTTGAAAATGCATCCTATTCCTCGGTCAAAGGCAGAGGCACATCGCTTTCGTCGAGCGTCGTCCACGAAGGAGTAGAGATCGTCCTCTGCCACCTCGCGAATAAACTCCAGCAGCCGGACCATCGCCTGATCGTTGAAGGTGATGTGCCGGTGATACCCCTGACCCGGAGGGTGATGTTGAGGCCATCCCCCGTTGGGATACTGCCCCGCCAGGACATAGTCGAGGCCACGGAAGAAAGCCGACAGATGTTTCAGGTCTCGGGTCGCAACATGAGTGCGCGCTAGAAACCGTAACTCGTCGGTGGTGGCCCCATTGTCGTAAGTCGGCTGAAGCGTCTCCAGCCTCCCCTCATAAGGCTTGTCCGTAGTCGATAGATTCTTCGGCCATCCGCCAGGCTCCGTTTGGTAGGAGAGGATATTCCGGGCGATGCGCTTGGATTCCTCCTGCCCGAACCAGGAAGCCGGCATCTTGAGAAAATCACGCGGGCGCGCTCGTGTCCATGGCGCGCCTAAAACAAGAAAGCCAATCGTCAGAACCGCCCACTTCGGGAATTCGAGAGAATGAATGGGGCTCCCTATCATCTGGAACAAAAGGGTTGAGTTGCCTTGGCTAACGCAGGGTGGAGGCGGAAAAGAAGGAGCGAGCCGAGGATGCTGGTAGCGGAACTATCGATCACCCGCGCCCCTCGACATGGGGTCGGGGTGTCGCTCGGCTCATTCGGCAGGCTCGGGTGCGCGGAATGCCTTGCTGTAAAATCCGGAAGGATCGAAGCAGCAAACACGCTTCTTCCCGGACGCCAGCATCTCAACCGCATCGTTCACTCGCTTGGTTCGCGTTTTAGCCTGCTTGGCAGAGGTGATCCAATGAATCCAATCGAGCCGTGCGATGGTCGTCGTGTCGCGCCAGGTTCTTTCAGCGTTCGGGGAGGCTCGAAGCGCTGCTTGGAAGTCAGGCGGAGTGGCAGGCTCGGGTTCTTGCGTGACCGGCTCGATCTCTAACGTAACTCTATCGCCGACCTGAATGCCTGCTGCTTTCTTTAACTCTTCATCGACCTTGAGCCAGTGACCGAGCTGACCATCCGGATCGAGTGTCGCCTGGAATGGGTGCCCGTTGATGGTCCCTTCGACCGTGCACCTTCCTCGTCGTGGAAGTTGTTGACTCGCCTTCTTTGGCAAAAGCACAAAAGACCAAGAACCATCAGTTCCTCCGTCAGCTGGCCGGAGCAATGGGGCAGTGAAGCGTTCCATGGGAGCAGGTGAGTTCGGGAACAAATCCGCGGACTATTGAACCGCGAAGTCCGCAAAGGACGCGAGGTCCGCCGGGAAGAGAGAAGTTGTGTATTTGTGCTTCCTCCGTTTCCTCATCGCGTCCTTTAGGAGTGGAATTGGTAAGCACCGAATCAATCTCAACGTGCGTCGGCTTTGATCAGCGAACTGATACTTGCGGGGACCATCCCGCTGGCATCCACTCCGGACCGGTATCCGTGCGGTTCCATCGGTGAAGCGTGTACGTCTGGGCGGCCCAGTCGAACGATACGGCTGGGGAACTTCCGCGGTAGAAAACTGCCAAAGTGGTATTGGTGTTGATTAAGGCGTGCCCGCTCCCCCAGTAGGAGTCTTGATGGTCATAATAGAACCAACCCCACCGACCTCCAGGCTTCCGAAAAACAAAACTCGTCGTGAATGGCTCACCGGTCCAATTGCACCTCTGAACAATGCACATCTCGATGCCTTCGGGAGTAATCGCTCGAGCGACGATGCGCGGCGAGGCGATGTGCCACAGGAACAAGCCGACGCTGACCACCAATAAGCCGGCAACGACCCCGAAGAACCTGCGTGTTCGAATGTTCATTGCGTTAACGCCGCCCAACGTCCCCGCTGATCCAGAGTCCGCCGACCGAGAGCCAACTCGGTCAAGACCCGGAATGCAGGAACGGTGATCATGTGAAAAACCCGGAGACTAACGGCTATTGGATCGAGTGCGATCGTTGGGCCGGTGCTTTCCTTCACGCTGCCCTCGACGCCAGCCTCGAAATCGATCGACAGCAAGGCAAAAACAGAGACCGATCAACACACTGATGAAATTCTGCTCCGCACCTGTTACTCCGTTACGAATCGAGAATATGATCTCATGCGGGACGTAAAACATGAAACCCAGCACCGGCACGAGAAGGAAATGATAAAAGAATCCCAACAGCCCGTCATCGTAGGCCGGGTTCAACAGACTCCCCAGAGTGATGGCACCCAGAACTCCGAGTCCGTAAGCAGTCACCGCATAGGTCTTCACCAATCGCATCGCAGTTTCCAGTTAACGACCCCGCTGATCCACAGCCCGCCGACCGAGAACCACCTCGGACGAAGCAAGGGATGTAGTAATGCTGATCATGTAAAAAACCCGGAGGCTAAGGGCTGTTGGATCGAGTGGGTGGTTGGATGTCGCAGCTCAACAACAGAGATCCGGAACCATCATCGAGGCCAGTCCAGCAGCTAGAGCTCCTGCCAGCCAGATCAGAAATGCCCTCCTGGCGACCTGCCAGTAGGCGACGACAAAAATGGGCATGGCGATGGATAGAAGACACCCAATGAACCACAGAGCGCTCACTCGCTTGGCGACGACTAAGATCATAATCCCGCCAATGAGATTGGTCAGGCAGCCTATCACCATCAGACTCATCGCAAAGGCTCTCATATCGATACGAAGTGATGCGCTACGTCCGCCATCCAACGCTCCCGCTGATCCACAGCCCGCCGACCGAGAACCAACTCGGACGAAACCAGAGATGAGGGAAGGGTGATCATGTGAAAAACTCGAAGGCTAAGGGCTGTTGGATCGAGTGGCTTGTTCGGCGATTTTCCTCCTGCGGATTTCTCGAATCCACCACAAAGGGGCCCACAGCATGATCCAGTTGGCGATGTCGAGAAGAGGAACCACCATCATCCACGGCCAGGGATACATAATATAAGCCAGATACGTGATCATCAACGACAGGAGGGGGACAGTGGAATGATAGCGGTTAATCCCGCGCTTCTTGTTCCGGAGGCTGATAATCACACAGCTCCAATTCATCACGACGATGTAAGCCGCAAAGAGCAAGATCACAACCGCAACAATGAGCCGGATGTTGTTCATAGCTACGCCGCCGAACGAATTTCGAACTGAGTGACGCGAGCTTGTCGAGCGTTCACTCGAGTGAGCTGGTTAGCCAGCTCGCCGAACAGAAGTATCCTCGAGAAAAGTATAAAGCTCTCTCTCCATATTGCTGACCGCCTCGGTCTTGCCGCACTTGAAGTCGCAGAAAGGCTCGTAGAAACGAAAATGCCGCGCGAGGTGGAATGGTCGAAAGACAATCGCCATAGGATTGAAATTCCGATAGCCACCGAAATGCTGAAACGCGAGAACGGACAAACTACGCCGCCACCGACCACGGTGTGACCAATTGAGGATAACCGCTCTCTGTCCCAGTCTGGGGAGGATTTGGCCCTCAACATAATCACGCCAAATCGGACTGTCGGAATAGATGAGCAAAACATCACGCCCTCGCGAACACCAGCAACACCAAATCGCAACGTAAAGGGACAAACTGGTTGCAAAATGAAGTGTGACCAAAACTATGATCAGCGGCAGGAGAACGATGAACAGAGCAATGCCCACACTCGCGGTCAACTTGTTCTGCCTTCTTGTATCTCGTTTGCTCATGGCGATTGAAGCTGGCTAACGACTCCCCAGTGAGGCATAGCCCGTCGAACGAGAACGCGCCCACATCAGACCTGTGACTTCAGAACCTAAACTCATGTGAACATCTCGAGGGCTAAGGGCTGTTGCTCTCCACTGGGCTTGTTAGCCGGTGGGGGCCTCGAGTCGGGACAGGATCGCTCGATATCGAGGACGGAGATCTCCGTAGATCTCCTCCGTCACATGGTAATCTTCATACCGAGTCAGGATCGCTTTGCAGGCTGCCCCTAGCTGCGAGGCGAGACCGAGTACAGACTGAGTATCGTAGCTCAACCGATGCTCCAGCAGACCAACGAAGCAGTTGACAGCGTCCGAATCCCCAACTGCAGAGTCGATATACCGCACGAAGGCGGGCACGTAGTATTGGAAGGCCACCGGCCCCATGAACATGAGATCCTCCTGGTAGAAGAGCGCATTGTCCTCGAACAGACGGACCGCCTCATCCACCGTCTTCCCAAGGAAGTGTTTGCAGGCCTCCCGCTCATCGAGTGTGCCGAACACATCAATCTGATCCTGCGTGGGAGTGGACATACGGAGTCGGCTAACGATCAATCGTGACAGACCGCCGCCGTAAGAGGGCGATCGACGAAGTGATGGGTACAGTGATGATCATCATATCCGGAATCCCGAGGCTGGCGGCGGTTCGGTCGACGATCTGGTTCGACGCGCCCCTCATGGCCTAAAGGTGACAAGAATCCCAACTTTTCCGTCGTCTGCCAGATACAAATACGATTCCTCATCATGACCACGTTCGGTCCGTCGATGAGTTCGCCACACGCCGCCAAACTTTACGCCAAATGGCATCTCGTCAC
>JAEUHE010000263.1 GCA_016793885.1 Verrucomicrobiales bacterium | reverse complement strand
CGTAATGACTTGTCCATCGAGTTCGATACGGAAATGGTCGCCGGAAGTATCCTCACGAACCGCGATGTCCAGACGGAGATTTGTCAGACGCTCGGAGCAAGTCCCGGCTTCGTCGCGCAAGTGGCGCAGATTGCTGCGAATGCGGTATTGTTCCTCGGCGTGCGCGGAGCGGAGGCGCGTGAGGCGCATCAACTCAGCATCGACCTGCGCCTTCTCGATGACGAGCGGGTTGCCAGACGCGATGGCCTTCACCTCGGCATAAGTGAGGGCTGAGCTGTCGAGGTCTTCGACGCGGCGGATGGTCATGTCGCCCGTCATCACCTGGGCGATGAACTTCGCCTTCGTCTCCAAGGTCTGCCACATGTAGGCGTCGAAGGAGCCCTCGGTCACGTAACGAAACACGCTCACCACCGGATTCTTGTTTCCCTGCCGGAGAATGCGTCCCTCGCGCTGCTCAACGTCCGCCGGGCGCCACGGCGCGTCGAGATGATGCAACGCAATCAATCTCTCCTGCACGTTGGTTCCCGAACCCATCTTCTGCGTGCTGCCGAACAGAACGCGAATCTTCCCTGAGCGAACGTCTTTGAACAGCGCGAGCTTGGAGGCATCGCTGTCGAAATCCTGGATGAAGGCGATCTCGCGTTCAGGAACTCCGCGAGCCTGGAGCTTGTCCGCCATATCGCGATAAATGGAGAAGCCGTGGTCTTTGGGCGTCGAGAGATCGCAGAAGACGAGTTGCGAACAACGCTTCTCTGCCGTCTCCGTCCAGATACGAAGCACATTCTCCACCGCCAGATTCACCTTGCCGTTGGGTTCATCGAGCGAACCAGGGCGCACGAGCCTCATGTCGAGCGCGGCTTTCCTGCCCTCTGATGTCACCCTGAGCATGTTGTCCACGCGCGGGTCCACGCGTCCCGTTCGGAGCCGCTCCGCTCGCGCGGCGAGAGATTGCACAAACTCCTTCAACTCCGGCGTGGTCGGCGCATTGCGAATGGTGGGTTTCTCGTTTTCCAGCTTCGGGCGCGGCAGATTCAACATCGCCGCCGTCTGCACGTCCGCAGCCTGCCGGAACATCTGCATCAGTTCCGGCACGTTGATGAAGCGCGCGAACCGTGTGTTCAAACGGTAACCCGCGCCGTCAGGCGAAAGCTCCATCGCCGTGACCGGCTCGCCGAATGTCGCCGCCCACGAATCGAAATGATGCAGGTTGTGCTTCTTGAGTTCGTCCGGCTGGAGGTACCGCTGCATGGTGAACATCTCGGCCATGCTGTTCGCGATGGGCGTGCCGGTCGCGAAGACCACTCCGCCGCCGCCATTCAAAGATTGGACATGGCGCACCTTGAGAAACATGTCGAAGGCGCGCTCGCTTGCGGTCTGCGGCAGCCCGGCGATGCGCGTCATCTTCGAGACGTAGAACAGGTTCTTGAAATAATGCGCTTCGTCCACGAACAGACGATCCACGCCAAGCTCTTCAAAAGTAAGCATGTTGTCCTTCTTGTGCTCCGCTGCGAGTCCCTGCAGGCGCGCTTCGAGGCGCTTCTTCGACTTCTCCAGTTCCTTGACCAACCGGCGGTTGCTGGAGTCTACGTGCTGCCTCTTCACCATCTCTAATTCGTGAAGCTGTTCCTCGAAGAACCGCTTCTGCGTGTTGTGCGAGAGCGGGATGCGCTCGAATCCGGAATGTGTGACGATGATGGCGTCCCAATTCCCCGTCGCGATGCGGCTGAACAGCTTTTTGCGATTCGCCGCCTCGAAGTCCTCCTTGCCGGCCACGAGAATGTTCGCGCCCGGATACAGGGTGAGCAGTTCCGTGGAGAACTGACCGAGCATGTGATTGGGCACGGCGAACAACGGCTTGCGCGCCAAACCAAGCCGCTTCAGCTCCATCGCGGCAGAAACCATCGTGAACGTCTTGCCCGCGCCGACGACGTGGGCGAGCAGTGTGTTCGGGGTTTGTAGCACACGCCAGACGCCGGCCTTTTGGTGCGACTGCAACGTGATGGCCTGACTCGCACCGGGCAACGTCAGATGCTCGCCGTTGAAGGTGCGCAGTCGCGTGTGATTGAACGTGTCGTTGTAGAGCCGACAAAGCCGCTCGCGCCGCGAATCGTCCGCCCAAATCCATTCCTTGAACCGTTCCTTGATGCGCTCCTGTTTTTCACGGGCCGCCTCCGTGCCCTGTGCGTTCACCACAGGATTCTTCTTTTCGTCGAGGTCATAGACGGTCGGGGTCTTGAGGTTCAGAGCGTCCTCGATGAGATCGAGACAAGAGCACCGGTCGGTGCCCCAATCCGTCGTGTTCGCCGTCGCAGCCTTCACCTCCCAATCACCCTTCACGTACCAGGTGCCGAGCGCGTGGACGTGCCCGACGTCGACGCCCGTTGAAACGCCGAGCAACTCATGAACGAATCGCTTCACGTCATCTTGCGGGAGCCAAGAAGCGCCGAGCCGCACATCAATCTCCGTCGCGTTCAAATCAGCAGGTTGAACCGATTTCAACGCCTCGACGTTGACCGCGAACGCGGAGTCATTGACGGCGGCGGCATCCGCCACCGCGAGTTTCTCCCGCACGTTACCGGAGAGATATTGATCGTCGGTTTCCCACTGGCTCGTCTGCGGGTTGAGAAATACGAGTCCCTTCAAGTCGTGCAAGAAGTCTTCTGCGGGACGGGCCAATAATCCCGCCATGTGGTCGAGGTCCACGCGACCGCGCTCGTTCAAAGTGACGAGTAGCGCCTCTTTCGCGTTGGCGGCAGTTTCAATCGGCTGCCGGTGCTGGATCGTGCGTTCGCGGAAGATGGATGCTTTCGTCGCGACTTTGGTTTCGTCGTTGTAATGCTCCAGCGACATCAGCAGCGGTAAATCGGGATCACCATCAAACGCCCGCTGATTGGCGCGGGCGTTGATGGGACCAAAGCGCCCGGTGAAACGGTCATAGGCGAGATTGAGCTGCTGACGGGTTTCGATGACGCGCTCCTCGCCGCTGCCGTCAAGCTGGGCGCGCAGGCAATCCCGCACCGCATCACGTACCGGAATGAGGCCGCGAATGCGCGAGCGCGTCTCGGCGGGAAGATCGTTCAACGGACGAAGAACGGTTTCCTCGCGCACGCACACCATGCCGTCATGCAGGCAGTAGGCGTTGGGCTTGATGTAGTACGGGGCCGGGATGATCTGTTCCAACGATGGCTCGGCGACTTGCTGGCCTCGGGCCTGATAGATGTTTTGCGGCAGACGCTCGACGGCCTGGCGCAAGGCTTCGGCGAGATCACGGCCATCGGATTCGAGCGTCGGCTCGTTGTCGCGATACATGCGCCCGGCGAGACGCAGACGGCCCAGCATCATTTCGGGCCGCGCGGCGAAGTATTCATTGATGGTGAAGGCTTCGCCAAGGTCGTTGGTGTAATCAGCCGTGGCTTTCCACGCCGGGCCAGTCGGCGCTTCACCCACCCGCAGCTTGCGGAGCATCACAATGTCCGTCGTGACTTCGGTGCCGGCGTTTTTCTTGAAGGCATCGTTCGGCAGGCGAATTGCGCCGAGCAGTTCCGTGCGTTGCGAGAGCAATTCACGCAGGGTCGAGTCGAGTTTGTCCATCGTCCCGCGCGACGTGATGAACATCACCAGCCCGTCGGGGCGTACGCGGTCAAGCGAAGCGGCAAAGAAGTAGTCGTGGATGAGCAGCTTGTAGTTGTTCCACTTCGGGTCGTGGACCGGGTAATCACCGAAGGGGACGTTCGAGATGGCGAGGTCGTAATATCCATTTGCCAGCAAGGTTTGCTCGAATGGTAGCGGACGAATATCAGAATCGGGATAAAGCGCCCTGGCGATGCGGGCGGTGAGCGGGTCAATCTCGATGCCGGTCACGGAGGAACGCCGCAGCATGTCCTCCGGCATCAGTCCGACGAAGTGGCCGATGCCGCAGGCGGGTTCGAGCACGCGCCCGCCTTGGAAGCCGAACCGCTCCGCAGCTTGATACATCGCGCCGATGATGGTGGGCGCGGTGTAGTGCGCGTTGAGCGTGGTGGCACGGGCGGAACAATGTTCCTCATCGGAGAGAAACTCAGAAAGCTTGGTTTGTTCCTTGTGCCAGTCCGTGTTGTCCGGATCAAACACCTGCGGCAGCGCGCCCCAGCCGACGTATTTGACCATTACCGCCTTTTCCTCATCCGTGGCGGATCGCTGCTCTGCATCCAGTGTCCGCAGCGTGCGGATGGCGGCGAGGTTCTGCTGGAACTTTTGCTTGGGGCCGCCGTCGCCAAACCGGTCGGCTTCAGTGATGCGATAGCTGTGGAGGTTTTTCGGCGGCTCCTCGCGGCGCGGAAACTGGTGGCCGACTGCTAAGTCTCTTTGGGCGGGAGCAGGATGTATTTCTCCCGCACCATCTCCCACGCCTGCCGGTGCGCCTGGTCCGCCGTCAGTCCCTGCCCCATGAACTGCGTTCTCAGCGTGGCCATTTCGTCCTTCGTCTTCTCCTCGGCTTCGAGAAGCATCCGGTGGAGCTGTCCCTTCGCCTCCAGTTCGAGGACCATTGTCGGGCAATGCTCGCGCCAGTGTTTCTCGGCCATCCGGCCGTATTGAGTCAATGGTGTCATAAGTCGGTCTCGCGGTTGAGAACAGGTCAAGCTGCTCGTCCGATTCGTTGGTTCTGCGGCGAACGGCCATAAGAGTTTCGTTGTTGGAATGTCGCGAGGCAAGTCAGGCAAGCACCTTGGAGTCCTCGTCGTGGTGGCGTCGGCGGGTGACAATACGGACGGCAAGCGCGAGCGTACGACCATTGCCATTGAGCTTGGGCCGGGCTGGAAACAGTTCCTGAACCTTCACCGCAAACACCTCGCAGAAGAATTCAATCTGCGTATCCGTCACGGGCGAGCGGCGAGTCTCAATGTTCGCCAGGATGTCTCGCGTCATGTAGCAGCCGAGAAGCTGAAG
>JAEUHE010000262.1 GCA_016793885.1 Verrucomicrobiales bacterium | reverse complement strand
GTGACGAGATGCCATTTGGCGTAAAGTTTGGCGGCGTGTGGCGAACTCATCGACGGACCGAACGTGGTCATGATGAGGAATCGTATTTGTATCTGGCAGACGACGGAAAAGTTGGGATTCTTGTCACCTTTAGGCCATGAGTGGCGCGTCGAACGAGAAAGGGTGTATTGCTGCGAAGCGCAGCGAAGCCAGCAACTACACCCTTGGTTGAACAAGCCCTGATGCGGGGAAAGGTGTAGGAAGAGCGCCTATGGCGCTTGTGTTTGGGGGAGGGAAGTCGGACGGACCAAGCTGACCTGGATTTTGCCCCGAGAGTTGAGGAGCCCTACCCCACGCTGCCTCGCGATAAGCAGGAACGAGAGCTTCTGGAGTGGTCTTCCAGACCCTAAGGCTTCTTGAAACCCCTGATGATCGAGCGGGTTGCCCGGCCAAGACAAGACGGTCCCCATCGCGCTCCGATCGAAATTTGGCAGGACAGCGTTCATGCTTTGGCTCGCGAGATAAACAAGGCGACCGGGGGAGGAGGTCCCCGCCGACTGTAAGGAGAGGGGATCTTGCGCAAGAAGGTCATGGGGTGATCGCAGCGCGGACAACAGTGAGGCCGAGCCAGCGGCGCTGGAACTGGAGTGGTATCGCCCAGTTGGACCGGCCCCCCCGCGTGACACTGCACGCGCAAACGCTTGGCTTTGGCTGCGGGATGACAGAAGCCGTAGTAACGAATGGACCGCAGACCCCGCGGCAACACATGCTGTAGGTAGCGACGAACGAACTCCACCCCGGACAGAGTGCAGACATCGACGCGTCCCGCGTCGCGGTTCTTCCACCGGAACGAAACGGTTTCTTGGGTGACTTGAACCAAACGCGCGTCGTGGATAGCGGTCCGTGCGACGTAGGTGCCTAGATACTTAAGCGCAGCGGCTCCGGTGCCCGCCGGTTGGATGTGCACGCCCCAGTCCAGGCTCCACACGTCGGGGTCGACCTGCCACCCATGGACGTCGAAGAGTTGACGCAGATGTTGGCGGAAGGCGGCTTGGAGATGAGGCAGGTGAACGAGAAAGTCGGCCTGCTTGACGCGCACAAAGCGGCCTTCTTCGTCCAGTCCGGCACCGGGCACCAGGCAGTGAATATGGGGATGAAAGCCCATTTGCTGATTCCAGGTGTGGAGTACAGCGGTGAAGCCGCTGACATCGGCCTTAAAGCCCTTGGCGGTGGCGAGCTTTTCGGAGAGAGCGCCTGAGACCGCGGTGAAGAAGAGGTCGTAGGCCTCCTTGGCAGAGGAACCAAAGAAGCAGGAGCGCAACTGAGCCGGGAGGGTAAAGGTCACTAGGAAGTAAGGCGCTTGGACCAGCTTGGCCATCTCCCGCTGGACCCAGGCGGCGGTGGCTCCGCCGCCGCACTGAGGGCAGGCCTTGTGATTGCAGGAGTGCCAGGCGAAATGGGTCTGGCGACAGGGCTTGCAAACAAAGGCCTGCCCGCCCAAAGCCGGGGTTCGGCAATGGGTGAAGGCCCAGCAGGCGCGACGTTGGTTTCTGGAAAGGCCTAGAGCTTGTTGCTTAAAGGCGGGCAGGAACTGACGCAACGCAGCCAGCACAGTGCGTTCGGCGGCCATGGAACTGTGGAGCAGCCTCAGCGAGGAAGAGACCGATACAACTTGTCCATCAAGTGCAAGGCGTCGCTGACGGTCTGGTGGGTCAGGTGCAGATAGACCATGGTGGAGTTAATCTGTTTGTGACCGAGCAGCTTTTGGATGGTGTGCAGATGTGCTCCGGCTTCCAGCAGATGGGTGGCAAAGCTGTGACGCAAGGTATGGATTTTGGCTACCGGGATGTTGAGTTCTTTGCGGGCCGCGACGAGTAAGCGCTGCAACGAGGAGCAAGGCATGGGTGCGGTGGCCTGGTGCATGCGCTGAGCCACGGAACCGCGGTCGCCCCGACCGACGTTGGGAAAGAGCAGGAGCGGATGTTTGTGCTCCCGCCAGTAGTCCTGGAGTTCGTGCCACATGGAGGTGGGCAATGGCAGGACACGATCCTGATGTCCCTTGCTGGAGCGGATGAAAAGTTTGTTCTCCTTGCCCTTGATGTCGTGGACGGTGATGGCTAGGCATTCGCTGAGGCGCAGGCCGCAGACGTAGATGAGCTTGATGGGGGTGCGATAGCGGCGCAGGCGGATTCGATCTATGAGATCATGAACCTGTTGGAGGGTGAGGACTGCGGGTAGGGTGTCGTGGTCCTTGGTGCGGACTTGACGCAAAACGGTCCAGTCGGAGTGACCGAGGAGGTCGATATAGAACTGGCTGCAGGCGGCTTTGGCTAAGCGAATGGAGTTGGGCTTCCACTTCTTTTTGAGTTTGATGAAGAGGAAGTAGTCGCGGAGTTGAGGTTGGGTCAGTAGCGAAGGGTCAGATCCAAAGTGTTCATGGATGAGCCGCAGCTGACGGTAGTAGGTGTGACGAGTTCGATTGGCGTCGTAGCGTAGGGCCAGGGCCTTGGCGAAACGGTCCATGCACTCGTAGGGATGTTCGTAATCCACGGGGTTGACGAAATCCCGCGGAGTGGTGCGGATGGTGGCCGTGGTTGGTGAGGTTGGTGAGGTTGGTGGTGGCGTGGGCGGGTTGGCCGCTTCCTGAGCCTTGGCACGTTGGCGAGCTTGGATGTTTTGGAGATGTTTGGGATGAATGGAGGAAGAATTGGAGTTTTTCATACAACGCCCATCCTACCAACAACTGCCATTGTTCTGCACCGCCAGTCTACGTCAATTCGTGCTCCTACTTCGTCGCCGCGTAGCGGCTTAGTTCAACCAGATCGTCGACCGAACCGCCGCCAGCCTCGGGATTCCGGATATGATGATCATCACTGTACCCATCACTTCGTCGATCGCCCTCTTACGGCGGCGGTCTGTCACGATTGGTCGTTCGGCATCTACCTCACCTTTACCATTTATGCACACTGAAACAGTCGAGCGAGAGTTGGGAGAGGCACTGGTTCACTTGCAGGATTTGGTCGCCGAGTTCCAAGCCGGCAAGATTCAATCGCGTGACGAGCCTGCATTGGCCGTGCAGTTGGGCCACATTCTCGACCACATCAGTGTCGCTTGGAATTGCAAGGACCTGACACCCGACCAGATAGCCGGACTTTCCCAAGTGGATTTCGAGCGGCTTTCCAATACCGTGCCGAATTTTACAGGGGGGAGAGTTCTTGGAGAGTTTGCCCTAGGTTGACCACAATACCCAACAAGCCCACTCGATCCAACAGCCCTTAGCCTCCGAGTTTTTCACATGATCACCGTTCCTACATCCCAGGTTTCGCCCGAGTTGGCTCTCGATCCACGGGCTGTGGCGCAGTGGGAGCGTTCGGCTGCAACCGATCACAACAAACCCATCATGAAATCAAAGCAAATCTTCGAGTTGGCCGTAAGGATTCTCGGACTGGCGTTTATCTACCATGCCTTCACATCGCTTCCCCAAGCCGTTGGATCGGTCTTGGGCAGTTTTCGGGATTTTCACCTAATCCCGTTTTTCCTGACCTCATTTCTTGCCGTATGGCCTCTACTGGTCGCTTATTGGTTG
>JAEUHE010000261.1 GCA_016793885.1 Verrucomicrobiales bacterium | reverse complement strand
GCCGTTCTTCAAATCGGTGGCGCACGGTATCAGGGTCACCTGGCATCCAAACGGTCGCATTGCTTCCAAGGAACCCTTTAGACACGGTTTACCCCATGGACGCGGTCGGCACTGGGACGACGAGGGGCGATTGCTTGGCGAATACCGCATGGACCGTGGAACTGGCATCATACGTGAGTGGCACACTAACGGACGGCTTAAAGCTGAAATTCCCTTGGCCGACGGCGTCGCGTGCGGTCGAACCCGGCTCTGGCTTAGCGACGGAACTCTGCATGGAGAGGACTTTTACCAATATGGCAGAACCGTTACTCGTGCAGCGTACGCCAAAGCTCAAAAACTGGATCGAAATCTTCCTCGCTATGTCGGTCTAACGCGGAAGGGTTACCGCCGCCCCAAGGTGCCTGAGAGTTACATTGAGGATTTGTACGTCAAAACCCTTTTGAAGGATCCAAACCTGGTGGAGGCTCGCGAGTGGCTCGCAGTGGCCGACCCGAAAACTGATACACGTCGATCCCTGGGACGATTCCGCTCCGGAAGGAAGGCGACCCAATTCGTCGAAGCTGTCTATTTTGCTGGGGCTCTGAAGGTCTTGGTGCCTGGAGTCTACAAGGACAAGAAGGGCAACCAATTCGCGGATGTTTGTGTGGTCCAGTTGCCGAAGCCCCAAGCGGCTCGTCTCAAAGTCCGCCGGGTTTCTAGGCTTATAGTCAGGCAGAAACTTGGGTCTATCACACCTGAGCGGGACCGCGGCGAAACACATCTCCTGCTCGGGATGTGGTAAGGTTGCAATGGCTCGATTCCGATCCTTGGTTGTCTCTCCGAGGTGATGGCTTTGGCTACGGGTCGATGCAATCCTAACCGACGGCGATCGCAGACTGCCGCCAAGTATAGCTCGATGCACGGGTTGCAACGGGTACATAGTCACTATCTAAAAGCTCACGGAGGCTGACTTCGACAATAACTGGTCGCAGGGTATTTCTTTCTCCAGTCCTCAATCTCGTGGCGGCGATTTGCCCAAAGCCGCTTAAGATGTCCTCGAACCTGGTTACAAGCAGCAGCAAGTTTGTGATCTTCATCCGTTATAGGGTTCTCCAATCGCTCAAAGGCCGAACTGAGCTCTCGCGAGGAGACCCAGATTTCGCTTCTTTGGCGTGAGTTGTTCATGAGACCACGTGTCTTAAGGGTAGGATACTTGGACGAATCGGTTCGAGATTCTCACTGAGTCCTTTTGTCAGTGAACTAGTGAATGACCCTGACCAACAATCTATCTTTAACATGGTGTTCCTTGCACCGGCATCCCCGTCTCAGATCGCATGATGGAAAGTCATGCCAGGGGGCGGATCAACTCGCCCCAAGATTTACCCGCAAGTAGCCCACGGTCCGGAACAAGTTGGTCCGTCGGAAATCTCGGGCGTTGATCCTCTGGTCGCTTCGCGTAGTGGGGACTGTGCGGGTTAGCGGACCGAACCGTAAAAAGGGGACAGATGCTATTCAGTTTTTGGATATTCATATGCTCTTTGGAACGCCTCCGTTGTTTGCCTCGCTACGGAACTCGGAGTCTTGGTGATAGCCCAGGTAACTGCCACCGACTTTTCCTCCCTCTTTCGCTTCTGGATTCCGCATCCGCCCCTAATTCCACTACCAACGTGGCTCACATCCCATCCGAGTTGAGCCCATTTGGTTCCGTAGAGACGACGACGCCACTACATTCTGGCTACCACTCTGCCAGCCAGCGAAAGTATGTTCCTCCTCTTTCCTTGCTCTCCACATGGACCGGCCCAAGCGTGGCCTTCCAGTCCACCAGGTTTGTGGAGGATTGGATTTGATAGCGATAACCCGGCGTGGCCTCGGTGAAGTCCAGTTCACCTTTGTCTGTCCAAGCCAGACGAGTGGGCAGAATGGTTCGTAGCTCTGCTGCTGGAGCTGGAAAACTGGGGTCCATGGGCGCCAGAATCCTCTCGCCGCCATCCAGCATAAGTGGCCCTGGTGAAAACGGTAGATCAGGCGCCAGAAAGCTAGGGTCGGGTTGTCCGGAAGAGTTGAAACGAACCAATCGTCTCGGCAGCACTTTGCCCACCATGGGTTCCGAGGCAACGTAAAGATTGCCACTGAGATCTAGTGCTGGCGGGGAAATGAAGTCCGACTTAGGGAAGTCAATAGTGCCTTGATCGCCGAACTGTTCATCCAGCGTGCCGTCGTCATTGAATCTTTTGATCCAACAGGGGCCGCCACTGTTTCCACCGGGAGCCTGGACTCCGAGATGAGCGACAACAATTTTGCCACCCGGCCCGATCTTTAGTTCAGAGTTCCCAATGATTTCCTCCTGCTGTGTGATCAGCTTGGCGGGCGATCCGTCCTGATACGTTCGCCAAAGCTGAAATATCGGAGTAGGGCTGGTGCGCCGTGTGAGCAAGATTACGCTCTGTCTATCGGGCACGAAATCTAAGGCGATACCGTCCACCTGCGGGGGCGTGAAGCTCGGGTCTGGCACTCCGACGGGTAGCAGCCTTTGGAGGGGGCTGTTGCTGCTATTGCTCCGAATCCAATAGAGGATCCTACCTTGATCATCCACTCGATACCGGAGCATCCCTTCTTCGGTAGTGATTACTGGTTTCAACGAGTTTGCATCGAACTTCATAAGAATGGAGTAGTCCTTGGCTCCAGCTCGGGTGGGAGTCCAAACTGCCGAGAAGGAAGCCAGGCAGCCTCCATCCGAGGTTTCCTGGAAAAGAATCGGTCGAAGCTGAACTTTCGATTGGATGAAGCTTACTGAAGAACTCGTCTTTCCACGGAAATCGATCCGATAGTCGTCGCGACCCTGCTGCGTGAACGTCACAAGCGATCCATCGGTGAGGTAGCCTAACGGGGAGCCCCCGATAGGTAGCAGCGAAACTAGTCCTCCGAGTCGATCATCGTCCACGATCTCCAGTTGAGCTGTTGGTCGGCTCGAATCGAGAACCCACGGCCGATCTACAATGAGTCGGATAGGTCTGCGAATTTCGGTGCGAGAGGCTAAGCGATTGTCGATCAGAGGTACTCTGGCTACGTAGCGTAGAGTGTTCGAAGGAAACATGAAATCATTAGCGGTTCCATCGATCTCGATGCGAAAAGGCACGGTCGGCTGTCCTGCGAAGGGGTCGTAGTCTCGAAGGATGGATAGATCAGCATGTGTCTCCGGGCAGTAGTTCAGGTCGTGTTGAAATGAGATTTTGGCGTTTTGGGCAACCAATGTCGAAACGCAGAACATCAGCGATAAATACTTCATAGAATTTGATCTTTATTTGAACGCCTCGAAAATCAGCGCTCCTTGTGCTGCGGATCATAGCCCAGCTCGCCCAGAAGTCATTCCACCGGATTAGGGATTTGGAACAGGTTTCTGAAAGAATGATCCCCTAGTCTTAGTGGCAGGATTGCCTGTACACTGCTGGGGGGGGCGTGAGAATCCCGGCTAAACTATGGGAGTAGCTGTCGTTGGATTCTGCTCTCCACAACAGAGGATAGTGCAGCCCTCGGCGTTCCCTCGTGGCAGCGCGACCTCTGCGATCTACGTCCTGCAACTGGGGCTGGCGGCGAGTCGCTCCTACCAGCTCGTTTGTGTGCCAAATGCAGGGATGCTAGGCCTCCATATTTAACCCGAACTCCCAACTAGAAAGAGGGTGGTATTGGTGGAAGGGGTTGAGGCAATAAGGGTTGATGTAAAACAAACCTACCGCTGACCCTCACCAAACCACCCCGGCGGAAATTAACGCGGTCGCTGGCAGAGCCAAGTTCGTTTTGGACGAGACGCCGAAGGCGATCACCCCCTTCGGCGGCTTGGCGAGTCTGATCGCCTTCCTAGGTCGGATCGGATTCGTAGAACAACTCGAATCGGCGATGCCCTTCGCGGCCTCCACTTCCAACAACGCCATCCCCTTAACTCACACGTTCACCGCGTTTCTCATGACGGTGGTAACCGGAGGGCGTCGTTTTGGCCACGCCCAATGGCTGCGGGCCGATCACGCCCTTCATGCCCTCCTGGGGATGGACCGGTTCCCCGGCGATGACACGATCCGCAACTTTTTCCTGCGCTTTAGCCAGTCTCACGTGCAGGCCTTCTACCGACCCTTGTGGAAGTGGACATTGGAGCAGGTGAACATGCCTGCGCGTGGCTTTCATCTGGATCTGGACTCCACCGTGCTCCAGCGCTCGGGCAAACAGGAAGGAGCCGTGAAGGGCTACAACCCGCTGCGGCGCGGACGGGGCAGCCATCATCCTTTGTTGGCGGTGCTGGCCGAAGCCCCCTTCATCCTGCATGGGTGGTTGCGAAGCGGAAACACGGTGGCGGCAGGTGGGGCGGTGGAGTTTCTCAAGGAGGCTCTGGCTTTGCTTCCCGAGTGGATAAAGATCTGGTGTATCAGG
>JAEUHE010000260.1 GCA_016793885.1 Verrucomicrobiales bacterium | reverse complement strand
GAAGTTTGATCTGCTCTGGGAAGGACACAAGGTCGCTGGCGCGGCCCAGCGGCGCTCGCGACAGGCCCTGCTCATTCAAGGTTCTGTGCAGCAACAGCCCCCAAACGTAAAGCGCTCCGATTGGCAGGAAAGTTTCCTGCAGACCGGCGAACAACGCTTCGGCACGCGCGGCGTCCCCTACACCCTCACACCGCGAATCCAGCAAGCCGCACGAAAACTCGTCGAGACCAAATATTCCCAGAGTAGCTATCTGGAAAAGCGCTAGCAGGCCGCCAAACCAACAGGAGGGTTTCCGTCAAATGTTCAACCACCAAGGACAACTCTAAGACAAGACCCCAGCCGCTCCTTTAGCCGCAAGAAACAAAAGACAACAAAAGAACTTCTGAGCCCAAGCCCTCACCCACCCGGTACCCGTCCGCTTCTTTCGTCTCCTTTCGTTTTTTGCGGCTAATGCCGGAGTTCCTCCTAAGAGGGCCCCTGCGTATTGAGTAACAGATCTCACCGGACAACCACGGCTCTTGCGTGGGCGGTGTTTGCTGCTAGCGTCCTGCGACATGTCCAGCGAACTGGCGAATCAAGTCTTGGTGATCATCGGAGGAACGACCGGCCTGGGCCTTTCCGCCGCCCGAGCGTGCGTGGCCGCAGGCGCACGGATCGTGGTGGTCGGACGCACGAGCGATTCGGCCGACCTCGCCCTCGCCGAACTCGGCTCCCCCGCCCGGTCCCTGGTTGCTGATGCGACGCACCCCGATACCGCAGCCCAAGCCATCCGCCTCGCTCTGGACTCCTTCGGCGGCTTCCACGGGCTCTATCATGTCGCCGGTGGAAGCGGTCGAAAAATGGGCGATGGTCCGCTCCACGAAATCACGAATGCGGGATGGACTGGCACTCTCGATCTCAATCTCAATTCCTTGTTCTATTCGAATCGAGCTGCCATCCAGCAATTCCTCAAACAGGGCGGCGGCGGGACGATTCTCAACATGGGCTCCGTACTCGGCCAGTCCCCCTCTCCGCGCTACTTCTCCACGCATGGCTACGCAACCGCCAAAGCGGCGATTGTTGGATTGAGCCAGTCCGCCGCTGCCTACTATGCACCCCACAACATCCGCGTGAATGTTGTCGCCCCGGCCCTGGTCGCGACCCCGATGTCGCGTCGCGCGCAGGAGAATACCGAGATCCTCGACTTCATCCGGACCAAGCAGCCGCTCGAGGGCGGACGCATTGGCCGTCCGGAGGACCTGGATGCCGCGGCGATCTTTTTTCTATCCCCCGCCTCGCGCTTCGTGACCGGTCAGGTGTTGGCGGTCGATGGCGGATGGACGGTTTCCGAAGGACAATATGAGCCAGCCTAAGTCCCCCGCCTACTCCATAGGCATCGATCTGGGTGGATCGAGCGTCAAGTCCGTCGCGGCGACCCGCGATGGTACCATCCTGGTCCGCCGCCAGGTTGATTTCGATCCTTCCGCCAGCATGGACTGGGCGAAGCGAATAGGGGAAGTGGTTGCGGACATCGAACGACAACAGGGAACCCAGGCCCAAGCGGTGGGACTTGCTGCTCCAGGCCTGGCATCTCGGGCCGGTGACGCCATCGCGTTCATGCCGGGAAGGTTGTCGGGGCTCGAAGGCTTGAACTGGACCACTCGCCTGCAGCGCCAAAATCCGGTCCCGGTTCTCAACGATGCGCATGCCGCGCTGCTCGGCGAGGCCTGGGTGGGCGCGGCTCGCGGCCTGCGCAACGCCATCTTGTTGACGTTGGGAACGGGAGTCGGCGGAGCGGCGATGATTGAAGGAAAGTTACTGCTCGGCGAGATCGGGAGAGCTGGGCATTTCGGGCATGCCTCGCTCGACCCGTTCGGCAAGCCAGACATCTGCGGAGCTCCCGGCAGCCTCGAGTTGGCGATGGGCAATTGCACCATCGGCGAACGCTCGGAGGGGCGATTTGCCACTACCCACGATTTGGTGAAAGCATACCAGGCAGGGGACCCTGCCGCGGCCCAAATCTGGCTGGACTCCCTCCGCCGACTCGCCGCCGGCATCGCCTCCTTTATCAACATCCTGGATCCAGCGGCCGTGATCATCGGAGGTGGCATCGCCCGGTCCGGTGATGCGCTCTTCGTGCCTTTGCGAAAGCTGCTCGACGGCATGGAATGGCAGCCGGGCGGCTACTCTGTTCCTTTGCGACCGGCTCAACTCGGCGAGTTCGCGGGAGCCTTGGGTTCCGCCTACCGCGGCTGGCAGTCGACCTAGCAGGCCATCGGACTTAGAATGTCGTTCTGCGGGCTGCCCACCCGAGCTATCGCTTGGTGCCAGGGCTGTCTGGGCCTCGGCCTGCTAGAATTCACCCCGACTCCGAGTGGGGGTGAGGTAACTCCATCCACAGATCGACTCTTGTCCGCAGGAAAAATACCTAGGGCTAAACCGTCCGCAGCTCGGGAACCGGGATAAGAAATTTGCCCCCCGCGGACCGGTAAGCGGATTGCTGGGCAAGGATCTCATCAGCGAAGTTCCACGTGAGCAACAGAGTGTAGTCAGGCTTGCGCACGAGAAGCTGTTCGGTGGGGAGGATCGGAAGGTGTGTTCCGGGGGTTAGCCGACCCTGCTTGTAGGTGCTTCGATCCACCACGTAATCCAGCTCCTCGGCCCCAATTCCAAAATAGTTCAGCAAGGTGCTGCCCTTGGCCGATGCCCCATAAGCAGCCAGGCGCTTGCCTTCTCGCTTGAGACGGCGCAGCTCCGCCACCACCTCCTCCTTCAGCTCCTGAACGCGATGGGCGAACTGCTCGTAAGGCCGAGCTGATGCCAGGCCTCGCGAGGTCTCGTCCTGAAGCCGATCCGCGACGCTCGGCTTAACCGGACGGACGCCTCGGTGTCCCGCAAACAGACGGAGGGAGCCACCGTGAATCGGCAGACGTTCGACGTGGAAGATCTCCAACCCATGACGATCCAGCAGCGGCAGCAGCGGGATCAATGAAAAGTAAAACACATGTTCATGGTAGATCGTGTCGAATTCCCGATTCTCCAGGAAATCCAGAGCGTACGGAAATTCAAGAATGACCTGCCCATCCGGCTTGAGCAGCCGCTTTAAACCGGAGACGAAGTCGTTGATGAACGGGGCATGGGCGAAGACGTTGTTGCCCAGGATCAAATCCGCCGCCAACCCCTCCTCCACCAGTGTGGTGGCCGATTTTTCGCCAAAGAACTCCACGCGCGTCGGCACCCCCTGCGCCACGGCCGCCTGGGCGACATTCGCCGCGGGCTCAATGCCGAGGCAGGGAATGCCGGCTTGGACAAAGTTCCTGAGCAGATAACCATCATTGCTGGCGATCTCCACCACCCGGCTGTGCGCACCGAGACCCTGCTCCACCCGATAGCGCTCGCAGGCGATGCGCGCATGACGGAGCATGGCATCCGAAAAAGAACTGAAATAGAGATACTCGGAGAACAACTTAACAGGAGGCACCAGTTCCCCGATCTGAACCAACCAGCACCGGGGGCATACCAGGAGTCGGAGTGGGAATCGTGGCTCCGCTTGGCCGAGATGTTCCGGGAGCAGGAGGTTGTTGGCCAAGGGCTGCAAACCCAAATCCAACACGGGTTGCAGAGTCGCATGCCCGCAGGATCGGCAGGAAAGCGCTCCGGTCATCCGCCCCCCTTCCCTGCCCAGGTCGCACCGGAGGCCGCTGCCGCACGAGTGAAGCGCTCAATCTGATCGACCGAGAACCTCACCATCTCCTCCGCAGCATTCAGATGCCTCCGCTGATACCACGTCATGGTTTCCCGAACCGTGGTTTCAAAATCCCAAGTTGGTCGCCATCCCAGCACCCGAGCCGCCTTCTCGATGTTCAGGTTCAACTTGGACGCTTCGTGCGGCGCATTGGGCGGCGCCAGGCTTTTCCATGCCCCGGGCCAGACCTGAAGAATCCCTTCCACCAAATCCACCACTGGCCGGTTGGCGGTCGGATCCGGACCAAAATTAAAGGCGCTTGCCACCTTGGCGTTCTTTCCGTCCAAACCCAGCCGAGCACCCAACCAAAGATAGCCGCTCAGGCAATCGAGCACATGCTGCCACGGACGCGTCGAGTGGGGGTTTCGCACCGCGATCGTCTCTCCGGCGAGCAGCGCGCGCACACAGTCCGGAACGAGCCGATCCTCGGCGTAATCCCCACCTCCGATGACATTGCCCCCGCGGGCCGAAGCCACATTGCCGAGGGCGGGGTTGTCCTGAAAGAACGAGCGCCGCCACGCCTGCACCGCCAGCTCAGCCGCCGCCTTGCTCGCCGAATAAATGTCATGCCCGCCCAACGCGTCGCTCTCCTGATACCCCTCCGGCTTCCCGACGTTCTCATAGCATTTGTCAGTGGTGATCACCACCACGTGAGCTGGAACGCGCGCCACTCGCACGGCCTCCAAAACCTGGGCGGTGCCCAGCGCGTTGATGGTGAACGTCGGCAGCGGGTCAAGATAGGAACGCCGAACCAAAGGCTGCGCGGCGAGATGAAAGATCACATCGGGGCGAACGGTGCCAAACACCTCCTGCATGCGCACCCCGTCCCGCACGTCCCCGGGATACTCGTTCTCAATGGCATGCCCCTGAATCAGCTCGAATAAGCTGGGCGAGGTGGGAGCGCCATGACCGTAGCCAAAAACCCGCGCCCCCAGATGGTGGAGCCACAATGCCAGCCAGCTCCCCTTGAACCCGGTGTGCCCGGTGATCAGGACGGTTTTTGAAGCGTAAAAGCGTTGAAAGCAGGGAGTCACCAGATTTTCCATGGGGCTTGGCCGGATTGCCACATCTTGTTCAGCAGCTCGTGCTCGCGAAAGGTGTCCATGCACTGCCAAAAGCCGTGATGCCGATACGCGTGCAAGAGCCCCTGGCGGCTGAGTGTCTGCATGGGCGCTCGCTCGAAGATGCAGGCGTCGCCATCGAGATACTCCCCAATCCGTTGATCCAGGACAAAAAAACCGCCGCTGATGAACGCCGCCTCCCGCTCCGGCTTCTCATGAAAGGCGGTCACACGGTCGCCCTCCATCATCATCTCCCCAAAACGACCCGTGGCGTTTACCGCCGTCACGGTCGCAACCCCGCCGTGCTGACGATGAAACGCGATGGAGTCATTGATATTGCTGTCCGTCACTCCGTCGCCATAGGTCAGCAAAAAAGTCTGGTCTTGGACATGCTTCAAGGCACGCCGAAGCCGTCCGCCTGTCTGCGTCTCAGCACCCGTGTCGAGCAGCGTGACGGTCCAGTCCTCCTCGTCATGGGTGTTGTGATATGTAATCTGTGGCTTGGCCCCAAGCCGGAGCGTGACATCGCTCGTATTCCAATGATAGTTGCGGAAGTAATCCTTGATGATCTCGCCCTTGTAGCCCAGGCACAGCACGAAGTCCTTATGCCCAAAATGAGCATACGTCTTCATGATGTGCCAAAGGATAGGACGCCCACCGATGGGGACCATCGGCTTCGGACGAAATTCCGTCTCTTCCCGTAAACGGGTTCCGAGACCACCACAAAGGATCACAACCTGCATAGTCGGCTCATTTCTCGTGTTGAGGATAAGAAGGCTAGGAGACCCGGCCACTGTGTAACAATAGAATTCTTGATGCCAAAATCCGTAGAGAGAATCTCCATTCCACCCCCTTGCTTTAGTTCCATCTAGCTCTTAGTTTGACCTCGCTCAGGACACTTGGCTTACAGCCCTGCTTGGCTGCAAATTGCACGTAAGGTAGGGGCTCAATTGTTCCGAATGGTTCTTTGGAACGGTTAGCCGAGACCGAGGGTCGTTGGTTTGATTGCTCTGAAATTCATGAAGTTTGATTGTATCAAGGGAGAATGGGGATTTTGGCCCAAACCGACAGCGGCCTGGACATCCTCATCAAGACTTCGTCTCTGCCCTGCCTGGCTCCTGTCCGGATTGATCAGCCTAGTAATCACTGTAGGCTCTTATGCCGCAATACCTTCCAACGACAGCTTCCTAAACGGCAAGCTGATAACTGGCGGCGTGGGCACCCTCTCCGGCAGCAATGTGGATGCCTCCAAGGAAGAGGGCGAACCCGCCCACGCCGGCAACGCCGGAGGAAAGTCGGTCTGGTACCTCTGGCACTGCAGCTCCGGGGGCACGGTCGATTTCAGCGTCCAAGACGCCACGTTTGGCTTTGCCCTGGCGGTCTACGTCGAGAAAACGCTCGAAAGCCTTACCCCCATTGCCAGCGGACTCAACAGTTCGGTGAGCTTTCAACTCGCTCCCGGGCAGGTCTATCGAATCGCGGTGGATGGCATCGACGGTGCCAGCGGGGACTTCACGCTGCGTTGGTCGCAAACCCTCAAGCCCGGGGGAGGGCCGGATCTTCTGGTGCCCGAACGATTGGTGAACCTCAAGATCGTCGAGCAGATTTTCACGGAGGACGACCGCTCCGTCTGCGAGGTAGAAGAACGCTGCACCGTGCTAGGTCGACGACGCTTGCTGCGCTTCGACATGCACACCTTCAACCTGGGCACCGAGGATCTGGTCTATGGATCTCCAGCCGACAGTCCCCTCTTCCAATACGCCGCCTGTCACAACCACTACCATTTCGAAGCGCTGGCCACCTATCGCGTGTTGACCGTCAGCAACGACCTGATGCGCATCGGCAACAAATTCGGTTTCTGCCTGGAGGATGTGCAAAACGTCGCCGCCCCCTCCGGGGCCACCCGACAGTTCACCTGCGATCTCCAGGGAATCCAGGCCGGCTGGAGTGACATCTATGCGGCCGATCTCCCTTGCCAATACGTGGACATTACCGGCTTGCCTCCAGGAGATTACGTTTTGGAAATTGAGGTCGACCCCCTGCATCAGATCCCCGAGAGCAATGACGACAATAACCTCACCCGGGTGCCATTCACACTCACCGCTCCGTGCTCCAGCCGTCCCGCCAACGACGATTTCGTCAACGCCGAACAGCTCTCCGGCTCGGTGGTCACCGTTGTGAATGACAACACCTGCGCCACCCGCCAAACCGGGGAACCCAAGCACTTGGCCGACGCCGGAAGCGCAGCCTCAAAATCGATCTGGTATTATTGGGTCGCGCCTTACAGTGGCCCCGTGATCGTGAGCACTGAAGGCAGTGCGTTCGAGTCCGTCGTAGCCGTCTACACCGGGAACACCTTGGCCGAACTCAATGATAACCGAGTGGCGGAAGGCGGTGCCATCAGCGAGCTCAACAAGCAATCGCGGTTGAGCTTCGAGGCGGTCGCCCAAACAAAATACTATGTTGCCGTCGATGGCTTCAACCTCGGGTCGGGGTCCCCGGGTGGAGTTGTGGTGCTCAGCATCAATCCGGAATCACCTGATGAGTTCGCCAACTGTCTGCCACTGGCCGGCAGTGATGGGCGGGTCTCGGGCAATATCTTGAATGCCAGCATGGAGGACGAGGAACCAGCGCACGGACCTGCCAACGGAGGGAGCTCGCTTTGGTATTGCTGGACCGCACCCACCTCGGAGACTTTCGTTTGGGATACCGTAGGCAGCAGCTTCGATTCCTTCCTGTCCATTTACACGGGCGATAGTCTGGGAGGCCTGGTCCGGGTAAGCCAAGACGACGACTCAGGCGGGGCAGGAACCAGCCGGCTCAGCCTCCAGGCCATCGCGGGCACCACTTACCATGTCGCAGTCGATCGCCGCGATGGCACCAATGGATACCCCACCACGGGAGTGCTGGCGCTCAACTGGCACAGCTCCGCCTATCAGCAGGCTCCGGTGATCATCGAGCAGCCCCACAGCCTGGCCACATTCATGGGGACCAATGAAACCCTGAGCGTTTCAGTGGCAGGCACTCTTCCGCTGACTTACCAGTGGTACCGATCCGGGATCCCGATCCTGGATGACGACCATGTCTCCGGCGCCACCGCCGCTAGCCTCACGTTCACGGACATTCGCGAGAGTGATCGCGGAATGTACGAAGTCCGGATCCAAAACCAGCTAGGCTCGGTCACCAGCCAAATCATCAGTGTGGTCGTGGCCAGCCGCATCCGGGTGCTCTATGTCGAACCTCGAACCGGCACACCAGGATCCATCGTGCCCGTAACACTGTCGGTCGCGGCGAATGGCGGAGAACACTCGTTCCGCTTCTCACTCTCTTACGACCCGCTTAAACTCTCCAATCCCGTGGTGCTCCCCGGCCCCGATCTGCCTGCCGCTGCGGTGCTGGAATCGGACACAACCAAGAGCACGCTAGGCCAGATTGGCATTCGAGCCACCCTGCCTCCCGGCGCAGTTCTCAACTCCCGCGATGCCGCGCTCATTGTGGTCCAGTTCAAATTGGATGGTAGCATTCCTGCCGAGCAGCGAGTCACCCTCTGCCCCACAGACCAGCCCTGGGCTCGGGAGATCCTGGACGTGGACGGGCTGCCACTCCCGACCAAGTATGCCTGCGGTGTGATCGTCCCGGACTTCCAGGACATCTTAACCGGGGCCTTCCTACCCGACGGCAGCTTCCAGCTCCAACTCCAAGGCATGCCGGGAGTGACCTACGAGTTCCAGTCCTCGACCGATCTGAAGACCTGGGTGCCGCTGGCCACCGAACAGAACCAAAGCGGCCAGCTAATCGTGACCGATACCAGTCCTCAAGCCGGGGATCGAAGGTTCTATCGCACCCTACGCAAATAACTCTGGCTCAAGATTAAGCAAATCTAAGAACCTCCTTCAGAACCTAGTGTTGTCCGTCCGATATTATAGAGGTCGGTAGTATGGGAAGAGCTTAACTAGCAAACCCAGCCGACCGAATAGATACAACCTGGCATATGAGTGTGAATCCAAAGAAGACGACCCGATCGAACCCCATCGAGGAAGGTTTGACCTCAAATCCTCGATCTGGGGTGACGTCGTCCTCCCCGTTCACCCCGGCGCAGGTCGAATCTTCCCATCTGGATCAGGCCCGAATCGCCCGCGCCCGCCAATTGCTGGACCAAGATGGATACCCCTCCGAAAAGATCCTTAGGTCCATCGCCAAGCACCTCGCCCACAATTGGGCAGACTCCGGTACGGGACCGGTGATCCTCTCCCCACCCCGTTCCTAATCGGCTTCAGAATCTTCACTCAATTGTAGGTTGGCAACTTCAGGGAAACGTGATAGGCATTTGTTGCCCGGTTGTTTTGCGTCGGAGGAGGCAAGGGCCGATGCAGAGGGTTGTTGGGTGCGAACATCAAGTGAACTTTAATGTGGGCTTTCATCTGCATGAGAGGGTCACGGTTTCGAGCTCGACCCTTCTGAGGCAAAGTCTCCTCGGACGCGCAGCTCGATGAATGAACGCACGATAATCTTGATTGAAGACAATCCCGACGATCGGGAATTGACTCTGAGAGCCCTGAAGCGATGTCGCCCCAACCAGGCAGTAATCGCCATGGAGGATGGGGCTGAGGCTTTCGCCTTTCTCACCAGCACTAAGCGCGGTTCCTCAACCGACCAACGTACACGCCCAGCGTTAATCCTTTTGGATCTGAAGATGCCCAAGGTTGATGGTCTGGAATTATTGAAGCGGCTCCGATCGGAGTCCAGCACCCGGCTCCTGCCCATCGTCGTTCTTACCTCCTCCAATGAACGTCGGGACGTCCAAAGCGCCTATCAGTCCGGAGCCAATAGCTACCTGACCAAGCCGGTGGAGTTTGAACGGTTTGTGGAACTCGTAGACTGTCTGTGTCGCTATTGGCTCGATTGCAACGAGCCTCACTACTGATGCCCACCCCCCATCCGGCCATCCAAGCCTTCGTCTCGCAGATCGGCGAAGGACTCACCTTCGGCCAAGTCAGGGTGCAGCAGCGCGGGCGCGGCTACGAGCTGCGTCATCGTGACGACCATAGCAGAGCACCCGACGAATTGAGGCTCATCAGCGCCAGCGAAGCCCGGCAGATGAGCCAATCCACGTCGACAGGGGTGTTTCGTCCCCTGAAAGGTTCGCCTGATCTCCCGGCCGGCTGGAGACTCGAGGCCGGCGACCTGGCCGAACTCGATTTCGCGCTCGGGCAATTTTATCCTGGGTCGATCGCTGATTGGTTCACCGTCCAACAACGGTCCGATGCCGCGATCTCCTACCGCGACTACACCGAGCGGCAGACCGGAATGTATCGGCTGACGGCAATGGTGACGGATGCGCAGGCAAGGCATATTGCGCGGGCTTGCTGCGATGTCCGTTTCTGCCTCAAACGTCGGCTCTGGGCGGTCCCGGATCTCCCGGCGGACACGGTGGCGGAGAAGAGCATGGTCCCCTGTCTGGAGCCCTGCCCTGTATTGATGGAGTTTGCCCGCAAAGCAGCCAGGATCGAGCAGGAGGAACCAACCGGTTCAGCGCTTCATCCCGAGGAAGTGCGTTCCGTCCTCGCTTTGATTGAGCAAGCCGAGGCCGCCCCGTCCCAAGCGCGCCAGGCCGACTTCGCCGATCCGCTGAATCCTCGCCGGCTCCTATTGCTGCTTCACAAGCTTTCTGCCCCCTCTGCCGCCCCCGCCAAGGTGGGCGAATAAACCAGTCCTTCCATCATGAATTTTCTTAGCCTCAAGGACCCTGCAGTCCTTCCTCGAATCCAACTCCTCCACAGCTCGGCCTGCTTACTCATGCTGCTGCTTTGGGGTGCCGGATGCAAACCATCGGCCCCCTCAGCTGCGGAGCCTCAGGCACAGCCTTCCGCCCCTCCACCCCCCGCCGAGATGGTCACCATCGAGGGCTTGAACGTCGGCCAGATTTCCGAAGCGGATCAAGCATGGGAAGAATTGGTGAAGTCCTTGCAGGCTCCGCCCGCTCCCGCCGAATGGGAAACTCGAGAGCCCAGCCCTGAAGAGTTGGCGGCGTTCGAGCTCAAGCTCGGTGCCGCCGCCGCGGAGGGTGCGAAGCGCGCGCTCGTCTTTCATGAGAAGTTTCCCACTCACGACAAGGCCAGGGAAGCTCGCGAGCAGGAACTCGAATTGCTGAGCGTCGCCGCCGAACTCGGCCAGACGAATGTCCTCGAGCGGTTGTCACGCCTGGAAACGGCAAGGCTGAGCGACGCCAGCAGCACCACCGAAGATCGGCTCGCAATCCGCATCAAGCAACTACAGCGCCAGGTGAAGGCCAGTGACGACTCCGCCTCCAGCAACTCCGTAGCCGCCATGGAAATCGGCGTGCGATCCATTCAGAAGGACTTTCCCGAACGGGCCGAACCCCATGCTTTAATGCTCTCAGTGGCGGATGGCTGGATGACCGCCGGCGAGACTGGACGCGCCCAGCAACTCGCCACCGAACTGGCCGGCATCAGCCTGCCGGAGCAGCTTCAGGAAGGTGTCAAGCGACTCCAGGATCGATTGAACCGCCTCGGAAAACCGGTCACATTCAAAGCCCCGGGGCTGGATGGAAAATCACTCGACCTCGGCGTGCATCAAGGCAAAGTCGTTTTGCTTCATTTCTGGGCCAGCTGGAGCGCCAACTCGATCTCCGAGCTACCGAAGCTCCAAAAGGTCTTTAACGAGTTGCACCTTCGAGGCTTTGAGATGATCGGCATTTCCCTCGATCGGGAGCGACCCGAACTGGATCAGGCCCTGGCCGATCACAAGATCACTTGGCCACAGACCTTCGGGCCCGATTCCGAACGGCTGGCAGAGGAGTTCCAGATCCAGACCATCCCGTCACTCTGGTTGATCGACAAAAAGGGGAATCTTCGCGACGTGAATGCGCGAGGCAATCTGGCCGGTCGAGTTCTGCGTTTGCTCGACGAAAAATGACCGGGCGTATGAAGTCGGCACGCCGAAAGCCGCCGCTTCCTACGGCTTCACCATGAGAGCCGCCGGAGCCCTGGTATCCGGTCGGCTACCGCCAATTCACAACTCTTCAGGTCTCACCAATGCCGCTCCCCACCTTGGCCTCCGCACGACCAACTCGCTGAACGTACGTTCACGCGATTGGTCGTGGGTGTGCGGGTCCATCCATCAGCGTGGCGCCGACTCTCTCGACCCAAGATCCTCACAACTAACTGTTCCATAAAAACTTCCGTAGCGTAACGCAATCACGAAACCTCCCCAACACCGTGCTCCATACGACCACGTTGCTGAACGTACGTTCACGCGGTTGGTCGTGGGTCCCGGGCCGGGAACTGCTCAGGATTTGAAAGCTGACACAGAGAACAGGACCGTCGCCCTGCCTAGAACTGGACCCGGAATAGGGCGGCTTCGCGAAAGTGGCAGGTCCAGGATACTATGCGGAGTTGGGGTGGGCACCTGGAGAGGATCTAATCGGTGCATATCTGGCCTTGGACCCGGGTTTGCACCGCAGAGACGGGAAGAGCGCAGAGAAGACCGAACCCTACGTCAGAGGACCGGGGGGAATGCCGGTCGGTCGCACCCAGACGCAGGATCAGAGAGTTGTCTCCTCCCCGTCCTCTCTGCGCCGCTGCGTGTCTATGGCAGCGGCAGCACCCCAATAAAGCCGTATATGGGGCATGGACTCACGACGAGGCCAAGTGGGGAGTTCGTAGCTCCACCCGCTTCCTCTTGGGGATGAACGCGGCGCCGCGGAGACGTAAAGACGCGGGCCGATGGGAACCCCACTCAAGAGCTTCCGAGTATGGACTGCGGTGGCACGCCCTCATCGTCTCTGCGCTCATCCCGTCTCTGCGGTGCAAATCCGGCCGGGCCTCGTTTTAGCTCAGCTCACTTCTCAAACTCGAGCCAGCCAAAACGGTCAAAGGTGTGAAAGGATCCGTTCAAGGTGGGGTTGCTCGCCAGGAAGGCTTTGTGCGCTCGATCGATCCGATAGAGGTTCATGCGCCACTTCGTCCCCGGCTGAGGAGCGGTTTCCGAAAGTGCGCTCAAGGGGATGCGAACCGAGCACTTCCAAACCTTGCGCTCTTCATCCACCGTGACGACCGACTCCATCCCGCTGCTCCAGGCGAAGTCTGAGTGGGGCCGGCGAATCTTGAGATCCAGCGACTCTCCGTTCGGCGCCCATTCATACTCCGTGTAATGGTCAGGATGCGCCGGATCGGAACCGATGAACGCCTCCACTACATCCTTATCCCAAAGCGCCTGCCCATTCTTAATGCGCTCCTCCTTTTGAACAGTCGGATACACTGTCAGGGTCTTGAAGGGACAATCGTATTGTAGGTACAGGAAGCGATCCGACCACAGCACGCGGCAAGTGGTGCTCAGCTCGGGACGCGCCTTGCCGTCCTGCGTCTGCTGCTCTAGAGGAAAAGGGGTTGCCCGTGACCACGTCCCCGGGCGATCCCGGCCCTCGATGGGAAAGTCCTCGGCAATTCGCGCGGCGCGAATGCGGGTGAACGGCAAAGACCGCACCAGCAGCCGACGCGCATTGTCAAAATAGATCTTCCGCAACACCTCGGTTGGCAACCCAATGGAACTGATGTTCCAATCGCCCTGGATCGGAGTCATGTGCGGCCAATCCCGATCCTCGGTTTCCAACCATCGCCACTCTTTATGGAAGAACTGGGCGGCCTCGTCGTCGCTGGGACGCTCCGCGTCGCCAGCGCTCCCCAGGATCAAACGACTATACACCTGAAAATCGGTGGCAAAAAAGATCCGATCTTGATGCTTGATGAACAACCGGCGCACGCGCTCGGGATTGTGCCGCCCGATCTCCGGGATGCGCGCTGCCAGATCGGCATTCATGTTCGGACGGGTGTCCAACATCCGCTCAACCCAGTCCAGATCCTCTGAGTTGTTCGCAAAGTGCACGCAAACGAAAGTGGTGTTCGTATGGCGAACAATCACCCGATCCAACGCGGCGAGAAGCTGCTCTCGACTGGGAAATTGCTTAGGATCGCCGAACCACCACTTCGGATGATCCTTCAGCTCCTTCCAACGTTCGTTCTGCTGATTATACGGGAGCCAGAAGGCCTTCGGATCCGCGACGTGAATGCTGACCGGCAGCTTCAGCTCGCCGCAACGCTTCCAGACTGGATCCAGCCTGGGATCGTCGATCGGCAGGATCTCCCCAGCCTTATTGCGAATGGTAAGTCCCAGGCGCTTGTACTCCTTGAGCCCGGCTGCTCCCAGTCGGTGGGCTTCCTCCACTTGCTTGACGGCCCGTGCGGAGAAATCCGGATCATCCAGACCGGTGTAGTCCAGGTTGAAGTAACTCAGGAAGCGATCAGGGGCGACTTTCTGGGCCAACTCGGAAACCCGCTGGAACTCGGAGATCTCACCAGGCTTATGGGTCACCGTGCCACCACTGAGATTCACGGCAACGCCAACCCCCACGCGATCATTGATTCTAAGCGCCCGCTGAAACCGTTCCTCCAGACCTTCAATATGCTGGTGCAGGTCGATCACCCGATGATGCGCCCGCCAAACATCGCCTTTCCATGGACGAGGAGACTCCCCCGCAAGGCCCATTCCAGCGGACAGAGCGACCGACACTCCAAAATAAGCCAACCGTAACGCCGCGGGCCTCAGCGAAAGGGAATTCATGGCTACGAGCCTAGGCAGGCTGACGGATCCTTTCAACCAGGATTCCAGGGCGAGGCGCCCTCAGACCCATTGATAGTCACCGTGTCGCTCGACCTCCGTAGCGGAGGGCCCCCCTGCCACCAGCGGTTCGTCGGGGTTGCGAAAGTCGATCTTCGCCAACCCCAAATAGTGGCGGAAGACATCGGTGTTCTTAATGAAGCCGTGGAAGTGTTCCGCCCCCGGACCAACGGCCAGGACGGGAACATGGTCCGAGGTATGGCTGGTTCCGGTAAACCCAATGCCCAAATGATTGGACAACACATCGCCGAGAGCGCTGACATCCGATTTGCGTACATCGTAGAGAGCTTCCCCGGCGTTGGAAAGATGCAGACGCAACAGTTCAGCCTTGCGGTAGGGCATCTTATAGCCGGTGGCGGCTTGAACCAGCTCCACAATCTCCGTAGGTGTGGCCACGTTCTCCTCTTCCTTTTTCTTTCGGGTGGCCTCACGTTCTTTTTCAGTGGCGGATTTGGCAGCTTCCTTCTTCTTTTCAGCCTCCTCGTCCAATTCCTTCTCCGGCGGTTCTTCCGCTGTGCGGCGCTTGAGCGGCCGAAGCAAGGTTACAAAGGAGCTTTTCACCTCCTTGAGATTTTGAAACACCTTGCTGCTATCCGCGTACGAATCTCCAGTTCCGTTCAAACCCAGGTTGGCATTGCCGTGATCGGTCGTGAGCACCAGCAGGGTGTCAGGAACCCGTTTTTGGAACTCCACACACGCGTCAATCGCCTCGTCCAACGCAATCTGGTCGTGCAGTGCGGCGGCCGCGTCGTTGTTGTGGCAGGCATGATCGATGCGCGCGCCCTCGACCTGCAGGATAAAATGGTTCTCCTTCTCCAATCGACGCAAGGCGGCGGCAGTCATGGTGGCCAGGGTCGGGACATCCGCTCGCAGCTTCGCATCCGGGATGTGGTCCAAGGCGTAGGGAAGATGGGAGGCTGCGAAGGTTCCCAGCCAACGCGCATCGGTGGGGGCCACCGCCAGCTCCGCCGGAGTTCGCAAGATCCGGTAGCCCGCTTTCGCGAAGGCGCCAAACAGGTCCTTGCCGTCGAGCCGATAGCTCGCCTCGAAGAACTTGGCTCCCCCGCCGAGGAGCACGTCGATCTCCCGTTGGAGATACTGTGAAGCGATGGTGGTAGCCATTCCCCGCTTCTTGACGGAGGTGGCGAACCCAGCGGGAGTGGCATGAGTGATCTCGGCGGTCGTCACCAACCCTCGTTTCCAGCCCGCCTGGGCGAAAAGCTCGTAGAGGGTCTTCAGAGGCTTATCCTTAGAGGATTGGTTGACGGTCCCATTGTTCACCCGCACCCCACTCCCCCAGCTCGACGAGGCCGCGGCCGAGTCCGTGACGAGCGAGTTGAGGGATCGGGTCTCCATCAAGCCCAGATGAGACCCCGGCTGATTGCAGAGCTTCAACCAGGTCAGACCGCGGCCGCGAAGACGCAAGGACAGCTGGTCGGCGCAACTCAGCGTTCCAGCACTCATCCCGTCGCTCACGATGTGAATGATATGGCGAGGCCGTTGCCCGGGTCGGGCCGGCTCGGTCGCTGAACGCGCAATCCAGGGGGCTCCGACGGCCGAAGCCGCCAGCACGGATCCCCTGCCAAAAAAGTGACGTCGATTAAGCATAATAAATCCACCCCCCGGGTAAGAACGGGGAAGCGAGCCTTGATCAGACGATACACCGGACGGGAGATTCAAGGGAGATTCGGGCCTCGCCGTCGCCCCCCGGGCCGGGTGGTCAGGGGGCTGAGAAGGCGAACACTGTAGAACTGCGCAGCCGCTTGCCTGGTCGCAGGATGGTGCTGGGAAAGCCAGGTTGATTCACGGAATCTGCATAGTGCTGAGTTTCCAGACAAATTGCCCCATTCTGCAGGTGATTCCCGGTGTAGATCTGAAGACCGGGCTCGGTAGTCCGAACTTCCAGAACGCGTCCGCTGCTAGCCTCACGCACCCGCCCCGCCAGCCTTAGGGATCCCCGGGCTGGCTTAATGATGAAATTGTGATCGTAACCTTTGAGATGGGAAGGCAGCTCCCGGATTCGGGAACCAACCTTGGCAGGGGTGGTGAAATCCAAGGGGGTTCCGCGCACGGAGCGAATTTCGCCGGTGGGAATCAAGGCTTCATCCGTCACGGTATAGGTGTCGGCCGACAACCAAAGTTCATGGTCGAATACATCGCCCCTACCCGCCAAGTTGAAGTAAGCGTGATTGGTGAGGTTTACCGGGGTCGCCTTGTCCGTGGTAGCGCGATAATCGATTCGAAATTCATTGGCGTCAGTTAACGTATAAGTGACAAAGACCTGAAGATTGCCCGGATATCCCTCCTCCCCATCGCGACTCAAGTACCCGAATTCGACCGAAGCCTCATGCCGGCGCACCGGAAGAGCCTTACCCTTCCAAACCACACTGGCAAAGCCCCGGTTGCCACCATGGATGTGGTTTGGTCCGTTGTTCGCCGCCAGGCGATACTCCCTTCCATCGAGAGTGAAACGGGCTCCGCGGATCCGATTGGCCACCCGACCGATCACCGAGGCTGGCGCGTTGAATCCCTTTAGATACGACTCCAGAGAAGGCGCTCCGAGCACGATGTTTCCCATTCGCCCATGTCGATCGGGCACGCTCAACTCAACAATGGTCGCGCCATAGCCCATCACCCGCGCCACACATCCCTGACGGTTGCGCAGCGTAAACAAGTCGACGGCCGTTCCATCGGGAAGATGCCCAAAGATCGAACGCTCGAGACGTTGAACCGAACCTCGGTCAGCAGCAGAACCGAGGTTCAGCAACCCCAACAAACTCAAGAGCGCCAATCGTAAGGGGAAATTCATGGAGCAGATCCTGCGCAGTCATCCGACATTGGCAACTCGAAACCGCGAGCCGCTGTCCCGCATAACACCGCCGCGCTAAGGCCGAAGAGGAACGGTGCGCACGGGAAGGGGCACATTGCTGATGTCGATACGGCCCGCGGCATGCTGAAACCATTCCTCGCGGCGGTTTCGGCGGGACTCGATCAACGCCTGGAACAAGGGAGTATCACTGCGGAGAACCTCCAGAGCCGTTCGTTCGCCTAACGGCACATCGGCCGCCACTCGGATGGATCGTATCGGAACATGCTGTTCGACCTTCTCATAGAATCCCATTGCTCCCGTTCCGCGCGGCAGCGTTGTGAGCTTCTCCATGCCTTGGATCACACGTCCGAACAAAGTCACGTTGCGATCAAGCTGCCGTGGCGCTTGTCCGATCACCACATACAGCTCCGCCCCGCCGCCACTGTCGGGCCGAACATCCCGTCCTGCCCCCACCATGCCGTAGGTATGGATCAACCACATCTTCCCGTTTCGACGATCGCGTGCCACCGGAAACCCCGCCGTGAAACCCACCTCGGGAGCGTAGAGATCCCCATCGGGCAAACGAGTAAAGGGGACCCGGCGGTCGTAAGCTCGATCGAATTCGGGGGGTAGCGTCTTGGCCGCGCGACGGATCGGCCGTGCTGAGCCAGCCTTCTCAGCGTTGGGATCGCCCCACTGAACCACGTAGTTTTCCTGCGCTCGAATGATAGCCAATCCATCAAAGTAGCCTTCTCGGACGAGCGCCTTCACGTTGGCCACATGGCCCGTCGCGAACCAGGGGGTCAGCTCGATCACCACTCGTCCGGAGGGCAACTCGAGGTAGAGGGTGTGTTCCGGATCAAGCGGTCGCCAGTCACTCGGCTGAGAACTGGAAAGAAGCTCCGCCATGGAGGGATGAGATTTCTTTAGGGACGGAGGAACAGTCGCAGCGCAGACCGCAACCTCGATGTAAGAGCCCACCACCAGCAAGCAACAAAGCGATCGCCAAAGCATGCAAACCAGTGTGCCAGGACCTCAGCCCCGGTCCAGTCACAAGGCGGGGCTGAGGGAAGCGGAGCCGAATTGCACCACGGAGACGGGAAGGGCGCAGAGACGCGGGCGGAAGGGGACCGGACTGAGGAGCCTCTCTATATGGACCGCGGTGGCACGACCTAAGCATTACCCACAAGTTCAGAAGATCTTGGACCTCTATCCCAACGGGATAGCGCCCCAAAGCCCAAGGTTGCGAGGAACGAGCTACCCTGGGAAAACGCCATAGAATTCACAACCCCATCGTGGGTTGCGGATGTTTCGGGGGTGTTGGCGATCCAGGCGCACCCCACGATGGGGTTTTCCAGAAATCAACGACTCACCCAGGGTAGGCGCTCCTGCTTCGCGCCAACCCTGGGCTTTGAGGCGGAATCCCTTTGGGATTCTATGGTAGGAAAGCCTGGAGCTGTTATGGGCTCGAAAAGGTCTCTCCCTACCTTAATACGGGGCGGATGCTTCTCAGCTTACGGTAGGTATTGACGCGCCAGCGCACGAAAAGTTGCCACTTGATCCTGTTTCCACGCCTCGGTCTTCACCAGCCGGCTCCGAAGAATCTCCGCCACGGGTTCGGCCATCTCCAAACTGGCTCCAACATCCAAGAAAAGCGCGCGCGTGCGGCGGCTCAGCACATCCTCCAACGTACGGGCCATCTCAACCTCAATCGACCGCAGCACATCGAACACTCGATAGGGAAGACGCGGATGAAGCGGTCCGTCCAACGCAGACTCGGTCGGAATCCATTCCGCCGCGCGCAGCGGGAGGTCGCGAGTCCGGCACGAACGGGCCTCCAACGCGCCCTGACGAGCCGCACAGTCCACCGTCTCTTCGGCCATGAACCGATAGGACGTCCACTTGCCTCCGCTGATACTCACTAGCCCGGAGTCCGATACCGTCAATCCATGCTCCCGGGACAGTTTTGCGGTCGCCACGCCCGGAGCAGCCTTCAACAGAGGCCGCACGCCCGCAAAACAGCTACGTACGTCGGCAGTAACCGGCTTTCGCTGCAACAGCTCCCCGGCATGTTCCAGCAGGAAGCGAATCTCCTCCGCTAGCGGCCGCGGCTCCAGCAAAGCCTCATGGACGGGAGTATCCGTGGTTCCCACCAGAGTGTGCCCTTGCCAGGGAATCGCGAAGAGGACCCGACCATCCTTCGTCTTGGGGATCATCAACGCAGTCCCTCCCGGTAGAAAGGAACGATCCAGCACCACATGAGCGCCTTGACTGAAAGACAGCGACGCCGCCGCACCCGGTACATCCATCCGACGAATGGCATCGGAGAAAACCCCGGTCGCATTGATCACTGCCCGCGCTGATAACTCATAGCTCTGCCCCGTCTCCGCATCCTCGGCAATCACTCCGACTGTCCGTCCATTCTGCTTGAGCAGAGATCGGACGGGAAAATAGTTCAGAGCCACCCCAGAGTGCAGGAAGATCGCCCGAGCCAGCCGGATCGCAAGTCCGGCATCGTCGAACTGGCCGTCCACATAGCGGATCCCGCCCGCTAGACCGGTCGCATTGAGGTTCGGCACCTCGCGCAGTGTCTGCTCGCGATTCAACCAGCAGGTAGCTCCCAAGCTCAGCGAACCAGACAGGGCATCGTAACAAGTCAGCCCCACACCGTAGAAACACTTCTCGAACCAGGAAGACACGGGAATCACGAAGTTCAACGGGTGCACCAAATCCGGGGCGTTCCGCAGCAAGAGCCCGCGCTCGCGCAGCGCCTCCCTCACGAGCGATAGGTTGCCCTGCTTCAGGTAGCGCACCCCGCCGTGAATGAGCTTGGTGCTACGACTCGACGTGGCTTTGGCAAAGTCGTGTGCTTCGAGCAACAGCGTGCGATAACCTCGCGATGCGGCATCCAGAGCCACACCCAACCCCGTGGCCCCACCGCCGATCACGATAAGATCCCAGGGCGCACCGCGCGCGTCCAGCTGGGCGATCGCCCACTCACGATTCATGGGCTAGGAGGCCTCCGGAGTTTCCCATTCCTTCGCCCGCTGCAGCGCTTTATTCCACCCAGCCAGCCGACGCGATCGCTCGGCCGCCTTCATACCCGGAGTGAACCGCCGGTCCATCTGCCATTGCGCCGAGAGCTGTTCCCGACTCTTCCAGTATCCCACCGCCAATCCGGCCAGGTAGGCCGCGCCCAAAGCGGTCGTTTCCGCGACGCGAGGTCGAGCCACCGGGACATTCAAGAGATCTGATTGGAATTGCATCAGCAAGTTGTTGGCGCTCGCCCCTCCGTCCACTCGAAGTTCCTTCAGCCGAATGCCCGAGTCTGATTCCATTGCGTGCAAGATGTCTCGAACCTGAAAAGCGATGCCCTCGAGCGCCGCCCGGGCGATGTGCGCCGACTGGGTACCTCGGGTCAGTCCCACCAGCACGCCGCGCGCATACGGGTCCCAGTGCGGGGCTCCCAACCCAGCGAACGCGGGAACCAAATAGACACCATCGGTGTCCTTCACCCGCTTGGCCAACTCCTCAACCTCCTTCGAGGACCGGATGATCCCCAGCCCGTCCCGCAGCCATTGGACCACGGCACCAGCAATGAACACGCTTCCCTCGAGAGCATACTCCGTGTGGTTGCCAATCTTCCACGCGACGGTGGTCAGCAGATTGTTCTTCGAAGGAATGGGTTTGGCCCCGGTATGCATGAGCATAAAGCAGCCCGTGCCGTAGGTGTTCTTGATCATTCCCGGACGCGTGCACACCTGACCGAACAAAGCGGCCTGCTGATCTCCCGCAATGCCCGCGATGGGGACTGGAGTGGGGAAGATCTCCGCCTCTCCGTAGACCTCGCTTGAGCTGCACACCTCCGGCAGTACCGAGCGAGGAATCTCGAAAAGGTCCAGCAATTCGTCGTCCCATCGACCCGTCTTGATGTTGAACAGCATGGTGCGCGAGGCATTGCTGGGATCAGTGACATGCTGCTTGCCTCCGGTGAGCTTCCAGATCAGCCAAGAGTCGACGGTGCCAAAAGCTAAGGTACCCGCCTTGGCTCGGCGCTTGGCACCCGGCACGTTCTGCAGAATCCACTGCAGCTTCGTGGCGGAGAAATACGCATCGATAACCAGCCCGGTCTTTTTGCGAATGAGCGGGGCGAGTCCTCGCCGTTTGAGACGATCACACATTCCCGCCGTCCGGCGGTCTTGCCACACGATGGCGTGGCCTACCGGCTCCCCGGTCTCGCGATCCCACACCACGGTTGTCTCGCGCTGATTGGTGATTCCGATAGCCGCCACTCGGGAGGACTTGATGCGGGCCCGGGCGAGCACCTCGGCCGCCACGCCGGACTGGGTCGCCCAAATCTCGTTCGCGTCGTGTTCCACCCATCCTGGACGAGGATAGATCTGACGAAATTCCTTCTGAGCCATCGCCACCACCGAACCGCGATGATCAAACAAGATGGCTCGCGAGCTCGTCGTTCCCTGGTCGAGGGCAAGGATGTATTGTTTCATGGTTGGTTGATAATCAGGAGTTGATCAGTTGATAGCAGAAGGCTCCGGCCGTCCCACCCAAAATGGGTCCCAGCACCGGAATCCAGGCATAGCCCCAGTCGGAGCCTCCCTTCCCTGCGATCGGGAGGAGGGCGTGGGCCAGTCGGGGGCCGAAGTCGCGAACCGGATTGATCGCATATCCCGTGGGTCCGCCCAGGGAGACGCCGAGTGCCCAAACGAGAATACCCACCAAGCACGGGCCGAAGCCTTTGGCGAAGCCGGAGTCGGGAAGAAGATTCTGCGGCGAGGTCATGGACATCGCCCCCAGGACGAGCACGAAGGTGCCGATGAACTCGGTGACGAGATTCGACAGCGGATGGCGGATGGCCGGGGCGGTGCAGAAGATCGCGAGCTTGGCGCCGGCATCCGGGGTTTCTTTCCAATGGGGAAGGTAGGCGAGCCAGACAAGCAGCGAACCCAGCATGGCTCCCAGAAGCTGCGCCAGAAGATAGGAACCTACATTGGCCCAAGGAAACTTGCCAGTGATGGCCAGGGCCAGAGTAAAGGCAGGATTGAGATGACCACCACTCGCAGCGTTGGACACATAAACACCCACCGTCACCGCGAAGGCCCAACCCGCAGTGATCACGATCCACCCCGAGTTATAGCCTTTCGATTTGTTGAGCAGCACGTTCGCCACGACGCCATTGCCCAGCGTAATGAGCAGCATCGTTCCAATAAGTTCAGCCGTGAATGGAGACATGTGTCTGGATGTATTTTGGGGTCAGTGCGAAGACATTAAGAACAAAACTTCCCGTTGGGCAACCGCGAATCTGAGAGGGAAGAAGGAGGAAAGAGGAAAACGGACCTGATCTTTCCCCCTCAGACATCGCGTCCTTTGCGTCCATCGCGGTTCAACATCCCACCATCCGTCACACACACCTTTGAGATTGCCTGACGTGCGCTCGAGTCCTCAGACTCACGCCATGGGTCTCGACATCCATGCCCTTAAGCTCCTGCTCTCTGCCAAACGCCGCGGCGTGCGGTTCGATCGCGTCCTGACGTTTGGCCGCATCGAGCTGGCAGTCCTGCCAGCTCGAGCGGCGGAACTGCTGCACGCGGAAGGCCTGCCCGATGCCGAACTCCTGGCCCTCGGTCGCGAGCCCGCCCCTTGGTTCGCGGAACCCATCTTCCGAGCGCTCGGAGCCACCGAGATCGTGTCCCTCGATGCTTCGGCGTATCAGTCCGCCTCCATCGTTCACGACATGAACCAACCGATTGCCGAGCGGTATCGGGAACAGTTCGATGTGGTTTTTGACGGCGGTTCCATCGAGCATGTCTTTAACTTCCCGGTCGCGATCCGAAACTGCATGGAGATTATCCGCCAAGGCGGATCCCTTTTCATTCACACCGCAGCCAACAACTGCATGGGTCATGGGTTCTACCAATTCAGCCCAGAGCTTTTCTATCGCGTCTTCGCCCCTGTCAATGGATATCGTGTCGAACGCATGATCCTGCACGGGTCGGGGCCTTACGGCTCTTGGTATGAAGTCGCCGATCCCGCCGTGATTCATTCCCGGGTCGAGTTGATCAGCTTCATGCCGACGCAGATGCTGCTGCACGCGCGTCGGTCGGAGATCGTTCCCATCTTTGCCCAAGCTCCGCAGCAGAGCGACTACGTGGAAGAATGGAGCGGGACGGAGAATGGCGCACCTGCTCCGGCGGCCCCCACCTCTCCCAGCCGATTCAGCGGGCTGGTTCAAGAATTTCAGGAAAGTTTCCCGCGCGCCTTCGGTGCCCTGAAAGCCATTCGAACGGGCCTCCATTTTTACCGCACCCAGTCACTCTGGAACACCCGATTCTTCAAACGAACGCGAGACTAAAACTCGGGTCCGTGTGGTCCGTGTCCTCCGTGGGCAACAGCTACCCTCCCCATCCCCGCACGCAGTGCTATCTAGCAGCCCACACCCCGACTCCGAGTCGGGGTGTGGGCTGCTAGCGACCGAGCATCCGATCGATGCCCCGCCATTTCATGGGGTTGATGCTATGAGGCAGGAGCGGCCCGCCTTGCTCGAAATCATACTGCAATAAAAACCCCACGTTGTGAGCCCCCTTGTCGTCACCACGACGAGCTTCGATGCCATACCCGTAGCCAAGCATAATATGGAGCGCCTTGGATCCAGGGCGGAACACCAAGGCTCCGCCAACCCCGCTATGCCAATCGCCTGGCTGATCCAGGCCGCGGAGATGCCCCACCAACGCGGTCGCCGCATAGCCCATGATTTCCCAGTGTCCATCGGGATCCACCGGGATGGAATAGATCCCGCTGAACAGTGCAAAGCGTCGCGCTGTGAGTTCCTGAAAATAGTAACCGGGCAGGCTTAGGGGAAACTCGGCGATCAACGGCAGGCTGCCGCCGATCCGGTAGGCGCTCAGCCGATCAGCGTGCAAGCTGGTGCCGAGGGTCATGCTCACCGACAAGTAGTGATGCCACTCAGGAAACGTGTAGGCCAACAACCCGCGCGCCCAAGCGAGATGCGCGGTCGACTCCACGGCGCGATCCCCGTTGAACCCATATTCTCCGGGGCTGGTTCGAAACTGTCCCTCATACCAGGCCGACAGCTCCATCGCCATGGATGGCAGCATCAATGGCTCCCTTCCCCCCCAGCGAACTCCGGTGCGGATCAAGAAGGTGCCTCGATCCTCAGGCACTTCAAAGCTCGGCGAGGTATCACTATCTGCCTCATACGCCGAAAAGCGAATCGCCCCCCGCGCGATCAGACTGAGCGGGATCTGGTGATTCGGATTCAGACGGTGGTAAATCGCTCCGTTCACTTCTCCGCCATGCCCCACAAAGGACTCATCGCGTCGCAGCTGGCCCAGGCGAACCTCCGAGTAGCTGTCGGCAAATCCTCCCCCCGCGATGCCTAAGCCCACATCCGTGCCGGCGCCCAGGGCATCCACGAACCCGACTTGAGAATCCAGATACGTTGGGGCGACGGCCAATCGGAGGGTGGTGTTGGACTGATAGAAGTGGGGACGGTTGTAGTAATAGTAAGCATAGGCCGCCATGGGGCCCCGGCCCTCCAAAGGCTGGTTGTAGCCCATCTGGAGCAGGCGGCGATTCTCGGGATCAATCTGGGCTTGGACGGGAACCATGCTCCAGAGAAGCAAGCCTGCAACCCATCCGCCCATCGCCTTCGCGCCCAGTTGTCTCATACCCTTCCATGGATCGGCAATTTTCATTCGGACACAAGCTTCCTGCTTCCGACCGGTGGGTTAGGGATGGCCCTCACCTCTTCCAGAAGAAGCCAGAGCACCCTCGCCTAGCCTGAGGCGCTTCGGAAGCCAAATCTGGGCCGGATTAAAGCCGGATGAAGGTATTTCCGAACCAACGGAGATTCCCGATTCCATCGGGTGCCGAAAAGCGGTAGAGGTCTACCGCACTCCAAGACGCTTCGCGATGCACAGGGCGTATCTGGACTGCGGTAGACCTCTACCGCTTTTCGGCACCCCCGGAGGGGGATCCCGGCTATCCTCACGCAATTCTCGTCACACCCGCCAAATCTGCCCCCAAAAACCAGTACTTTCCTGTTGCAGCCCGATGCTTTACAAGAAAACCCATGAATGCACATTCCGGTGACTCTGCACCATGGACGCGACGCGACTTTCTCTCCGCTTCAGGCCTGGCGCTCGGCTCGGCGGGCCTACTGGCCGCCACGGGAGCGATCGCGGCCGAAAAGCCTGAAAAGCCACAATCCGCTAAACTTCGCATCTCCAAGCAGCATACCGTCTTGTTCCAAGGCGACTCCATTACGGACGCCGGACGCAGCCGTGAGAAAGCTGCCGTGGCCAATGACCAGGCAGGGCTGGGCAGTGGTTATGCTGGCATGGCGGCCGTCGGCCTGCTGCTCGACCATCCGGATTACAACCTGAAGGTCTACAACCGAGGTATCAGCGGAAACAAAGTATTCCAATTGGCCGACCGGTGGGCGGACGATTGCGTGAAACTCCAGCCCAACATCGTTAGCATTCTGATCGGCGTGAACGATTTTTGGCACACGCTCAATGGTGGATACAAAGGCACGATCGAGACCTATGAAAAGGATTATCGTGCCCTGATCGAGCGCACCTTGACCGAGCTTCCGGGGGTCAGCCTGGCCATTTGCGAGCCGTTCGTCCTCCGCTGCGGCGCGGTAAACGACCGTTGGTTCCCCGAGTTCGACAAATACCGCAAGGTCTCGCGGACCCTGGCCGAGGAGTATCGCGCCCGCTTTGTCGCCTTTCAGCTGATGTTCGATCGCGCCGTCAAGTATGCCCCCGCCGAATACTGGGCCAAGGATGGGGTTCACCCGACAGCCGCCGGCAGCGCACTCATGGCGCACACCTGGCTGAACGTGGTGTTGAGCAAGCGGGGCTAGGCCTCCGTCCGGGGCCATCTGATGAGTAATCTAGGCAACATCATCCGCTTCGGATGGCCCTATCTCCGTCGCTACTCCTCCCGGCTCATCGCCGGGATCTTGGTGGGCATTCTCTTTGGGATCAGCAATGCCGTCATCCTGGGATCCGCTGATTTCGTGATGCAGAGGCTGTCGGGACCCAAGGATAAAAACCCTTGGCAAACCTATACTCTCCCGGCACCGGACGGAGCCAACTCCACGCCTTCAACGGTTGTCAGCAACCTTGTCATCAGTTTGTCGGAGGTAGGAGAAATTTGGATCGACGACCTGCGATGGACAGACAGCGCCGCGAATCCTCCGGGGAACCCTCGAGCGATATCAGAGATCACCTTCAACGAAACCACGAATCTCACTCGAGCGACCGGCAGTCACCAAGCCAGCGTGATCGAGGATCCGGATCAACTGGGAAATAAGGTCCTCCGTATCCTATGCACCGGCTCCTCCAGCGCTCCGTCCAGTACTGTCGAGCTCGCTCTGCCCGCCGGCCACCTGTTGGCGGCCGGGCATCGCTACGACGTCTCGCTTCGGGCAAAGCCCGGACGCGGAGCCCCCAAGCTCATTCTCCGTTATCCGGGAAGCGGCGATGAACGTTCGATCACCTTGTCGACCAAGGAAAGCTCTCTACCGAAGCTCAAGTCTCTAAGCGAATGGACCGATCGGGCGAACCGGTGGCGAACTAAGGTGTATCTTGAGTTGGACCCCTGGATCCCCCTGAAGGGACGACCGATGGATGGCCACCAGATGCTCGGGGTCCTCCTGCTCTTCCCGGCCCTCATGGCATTGCGCGGCTATCTTGGGTTCCTCAGCAGCTACTGCCTCGGGTGGGTAAGCCAGCGCGTCGTAAACGACCTGCAAGTGGATGTCCTGGCGAAACTCCAGTCTCTCTCGGTGGATTTCTTCAACCGATCCAAGCTTGGCGACTTGACCATGCGGATTCATGTAGACACCGCCGCCTTGCAACGCAGCCTCGATGAGGGTCTCGGAGACATCATCAAGCAACCCGTGACCGTCGTGGCCATCTTTGGGTTTCTGCTCGTCAAGGACTGGGCTCTGACCCTGTTCCTGCTCGTGCTCCTCCCCTTCTGCCTGGCACCGGTGATCATCCTGGGTAAGAAGGCGCGCAAGGCCGCGACTAAGGGGGTGCAAACCAAAGTCTCTCAAGCAAACCTGCTCATCGAAGCCTTGGCGGGCATTCGAGTGGTGAAAGCGTTCAGCCTCGAGTCCCAGCAACTCGCCCGGTTCCGCAACTATGCCACCGAACTGGTGCGTCACGGCGTCAAGGGACTGCAAGCCAAGGAAATGATCAACCCGATCATTGAAACGGTTACCGCTCTGATTCTCGGTCTGCTGGTCGTGCTCCTGTTCAAGAGCGGACGCAATTGGGATGACATGATGCTGTTCATCCTGGGGTTGGTGTCGGTTTACACTCCGCTGAAAAGCCTGACTCGCGTGCACATGATCTTCCAGCAATCGCGCGTGGGCATTGAACGCATGGCGCAGATCCTGGATGAACAACCCACCGTCAGGGAGCCTGCCAACCCGCAGATCCTCCCGCCGTTCGAAAGGCAGATCCGCTTTGAAGCAGTCTCGTTCGCCTATAAGGACGCTACCGTGCTCCACGAGCTCAGCATCGAGATTCCCCGCGGTCAAAAACTCGGGCTGGCCGGAGAAAGCGGGTCGGGAAAGAGCACTCTGCTCAATTTGCTGTTCCGCTTCTACGATCCGACCGGCGGGCGCGTCACGATCGATGGAATCGATCTGCGCACCCTCCGGACCGCCAGCCTGCGGGACCAGATGGCCCTGGTGAGCCAAGAGATTGTCCTCTTCGACCAGACGGTCGCGGAGAATATCGCCTACGGCAAACAGGGGGCAACTCCGGACGAAATTGAAGCGGCCGCCAAAGCCGCCTTCGCCCATGAGTTCATTCTCCAGCTGCCCCATGGTTACGAGACTCAGGTGGGCGAACGCGGCGTTTCACTGTCGGGCGGCCAGCGCCAGCGACTCGCCATTGCCCGGGCGTTTGTACGCAACGCGCCCATCCTGGTTCTCGACGAGGCCACCGCCTCCTTGGACTCCCAGGCGGAATCCGAGGTCCAGCGCGCGATCGATGTTCTGGCTGAGCACCGAACGGTGATTTGTGTCGCCCACCGGCTCTCCACGCTGGCCAACCTGGATCGCATCATCGTCTTGGAGAAAGGACGCATTGTGCAGGATGGAACCTTCCAGGAGTTGATCCGGACGGAGGGTCCCTTCGCCTGGATGGCCCGCAAACAAGGGATGTCCGGGTTATAGATGGTGGATGGTGGCACAACGATACCGGTTTCCCGGTAACTCTCACCCTGGGTGCGTGGCAGCCGGAAAGACGGACCACTGACTCGCACCAAGTCTCACATAACTTATTATGCAAGCGATTCGAGTGCATCAATTCGGCGGACCGGAGGTGCTACGTTTGGAAGAGCAACCCCGACCCACTCCCGGCCCAGGCGAGGTCCTGGTGAAAATCAAAGCGATCGGGGTCAACCCGGTGGACACCTATTGGGTCGCGGGCGCGAACCCCGCGGTGTCCCTCCCGTTCACGCCCGGACTCGACGCGGCCGGAGTGGTCGAGGCGGCAGGCGAGGCGGCCGACGCCTGGCAGCCTGGAGCGCGAGTCATTGTCGCCGGCAGCCTCACCGGGACATATGCAGAGTGGACCGTTGCCAAAGCCTCCCGACTGCATCCGCTGCCGGATAAGACCTCGTTCGCCGAAGGGGCTTCCCTTCCCATTCCCTATGGCACCGCCCACCGCGCCCTTTTCCATCGGGCTCAGGCCAAAGCAGGCGAAACGGTTCTTATTCACGGGGCCAGCGGCGGTGTCGGACTGGCTGCCATCCAGTTCGCTAAAACAGCCGGCCTCACCATCATCGGCACCGCCGGCACAGCAGCCGGTCGCCAGCTCGTCCAGGACCAGGGCGCCCATCATGTGCTGGACCACACCGACCCCGACTACCTCCAGCAAATCCATTCTCTGACCCATGGCCGAGGAGTCGATCTCATCCTGGAAATGTTGGCGAACATCAACCTGGGCAAGGACCTGCCCCTGCTCGCGCGCGGGGGCCGCGTGATCGTGATTGGGAATCGCGGCCAGGTGGAGATCAACGCTCGCGATCTTATGATCCGTGAAGCCGATGTCCGGGGCATGCTGCTCTTTAATGTGCCGGACGATGAACTCCGAGCCGTCCATCGTGAGATCTTCTCGGGACTTGAAAAGGGCACGCTGCGGCCGATCATTGGAAAGGAACTGCCTCTGAGCGAGGCAGCCCTCGCGCAGAAGTCCGTGATGCAATCCGGAGCTCGCGGAAAGATCATCCTGGTTCCGTGAGCGCCATTTTTCACAGCCTTGGTCTGTCTTCCCGCTTGTAGAAGGCGGAAAGTGTGGCACAGTAGAAGTTTGCGGTCTCGAGTCCCGGGGACAGCCCGGGTTTGAAGCCTTGAGGGCAGGTGGTGACCGCGGTTCTAGTCGTTGTTGTGTTGTAATGATGTGGTTGTTCCAGTTGTTCCCGCGTCTCCTTTGGACGCGGCGGTTCGGAATGGTCGGGCTCGTTGGGCTCATGGCCCTGTCGGTCGATGCCCTGGAACGCCGGGCGAACACCTCCCTGACCTTGCCTCAACAGCCGCCTCGGCTGGGATACAAGTGGGTGGATACCTTCCCCGGCGTCACGTTCGCCAACCCCGTCACCATCGCTTCGCCTCCCGGTGAAACTAATCGACTCTTCATTGTCGAGAAAGGTGGACACATCGCCGTGGTCACGAACCTGGCGAACCCTCGACGCTCCGTGTTCCTGGATCTGACCCCTCGCGGTCTCATGACCGGCGGGGAGTCGGGCGTGCTGGGACTCGCTTTCCATCCCGGCTTCGCCACTAATGGGTTCTTCTTCGTCTTCTATTCGCTGTCCAACCATGTCAGCGATGATGGCCGGGGTCTGCACCAACGCCTCTCGCGCTTTCAGGCGATTCCACCCACGGCCAACCAGGCCGAACTTTCTACCGAACGACCACTCATCACGCAGTACGATCAAGCCGGCAATCACAATGGCGGAGATCTCCACTTTGGACCCGATGGCTACCTCTACGTAGCGGTGGGCGACGAAGGTGGAGGGAACGACACCTACAACAACGCCCAGCGACTTGATAAGGACTTCTTCGCGGGAATCCTGCGCATCGATGTCGATGCGCGACCCGAGAACTTGGAGCCGACGCCGCACGCAGCCCTGCGGGATGGAAACGCCTTGCCGTATAGGATTCCAGCGGACAATCCCTGGGTCTCAGCCACCGATTTAGGTGGAAAAGCCCTGGACCGGCAAAAACTCCGGGCCGAGTTCTATGCCATCGGATTACGCAATCCTTGGAAGTTCTCCTTCGATACCGAGTCGGGAATCCTCTTTTGCGGGGACGTGGGTCAAGAGGTCCGTGAAGAGATCAACATCATCGTCAAAGGTGGAAACTACGGCTGGCCCTATCAGGAAGGAACCCTCGCAGGACCCAAGGCAGGGTCCAAGCCAGCCCGCATTCCACTCCTCCCACCGCTCCACGAGTACCTGCATGGATCCACGGGAACGCTGACCGGCAACTCAGTGACGGGTGGGCGGGTCTATCGCGGTTCGCGGCTTCCCGAGTTGAAGGGCTCGTATCTGTTCGGCGACTACATTAGCGGCAATCTCTGGGGGATCCAGCCAGACGCCGGCTATTCCGGCGCGAAGACCAGGCTGACCAGTGAACGATTCAGTGCGGGATTCGGAGCGGACCCACGTAACCAGGACCTCCTTGTGGCTTCCTACGCCGAGAATAAAATCAAGCGGCTCGATTTCGATCCAGCCGTCGTGGGATCTCCCCTGCCCAGCCTGCTCTCAGGAACCGGCGCATTCTCCGATCTCGCCACCTTGGAGCCTCAGCCTGGCATTGAAGCCTACACCATTAATGCCCCGTTTTGGTCCGATGGCGCCGAGAAGCGGCGGTGGTTCTCGGTTCCCACGACCAATGCCTTCATCGGATTCAGTGTCACCAACCCGTGGACATTTCCGACGGGGACGGTCTGGATCAAACATTTCGATCTGACCACGAACGAGATTACCGGAGCCAAGCGCCGGATCGAAACCCGGTTCCTGGTGAAGAACGCATCGGGGGCTTACGGAATCACGTATCGATGGGCGCCGGGATCAAGCGATGCGACTCTCGTGTCGGATCAGGGATTGGAGGAGGCCATCGAGATTCTCACCGCTGACGGTTCGGTTCGAACTCAGCACTGGTCGTATCCAAGCCGGTCGAGCTGCCTTGCTTGCCACACTTCAGGAGCGGGAACGGCGCTCGGATTTTCGACCTGGCAGCTGAACCACGACGAGACGCAACCCGATTCCTCGTCCGTCAACCAGCTGCGCGTTCTGGCGAACGCTGGCTACTTCAACCGGCCGGTCCCCTCCACCGATACCCTGCCCCGACTGGTTGCCACCACCAACTCGGCCGCTAGTCTGGAGTATCGGGTTCGGTCCTACCTCGATGCCAATTGCTCGGCCTGCCATCACCCGGGAGGCACCGCCCCGAACACCTGGGATGCCCGATTCGGAACCCCGACGAGATTGACCCGGATTTTGGACGGCACGCTCAACGACCCTGGAAGCAGCTCATCCAATCGCATTGTCGTTCAAGGCGACCTCGACCACTCCATGCTGCTGTCGCGAATCAGCACTCGAGGCGCCAGGCAGATGCCGCCGCTGGGAAGCAACGAACTGGATCGCAAGTCCATCGAGCTGGTTCGGGACTGGATACTGAGCCAGGAATTGCTGTCCCGAGGGAGCTACGAAGCTTGGCGTTTCGGTTTCCTGGATGGGCTACCCCTGGCAGAAACCGAACCGTCCGCCGACGCGGATCGGGATGGTGCTACGAACGAGCAGGAGAAGCTCGCCGGCACCCACCCTCGAAATGCGGCCGACAAGCTGGCCGTGGAAATTCGGTCCCAAGCCGGATCTCTGGAGTTGGTAACCACTCAACCAGCCAATCGTCGGCTGAGAATCGAAGTGAAAAATTCAGCATGGATAGACGATCCCTGGACCGAGCTTCCCCTCAAGGCTGCAACCCCGCTCCACCCACGCGACCCCCTCCAAGTGGTCATCCCGCTGGGATCGAGTCCCGGTGAAGGCAGATATTACCGCGTGAGGGTTGACGGCTTGTAGGATGCCGCCCGCGAATGGGCTAAATACTGCGTAAGGCTTTTCCGTCTCGCGCCGATGCTTCCTTAGCGCTCGCGCGCATGATGAACGAAACGACTACGGAACAAGCCATCGTGGATCCCAAGACGCGCCGTACCATCGCGACCCTTCAGGACGCCATGGAATCGGGTAAATCCGCAGCCATCACGCAGGTGATTCAACTGATCCAGGAGATTACTGCGAAGGCAGATACCATCTCTGTCAGCCAGCTAGCGGACCTGGTCAGCCGCGACTTAGCCACCATGACCAAGGTGCTTGGGGTGGCGAACACGCTGGGCTATAATCCCGTCGGTGCCGAGATCACCACCGTTCACCAAGCCATTCAAACCGTTGGATTCGAAAAAATTCGAAACCTGGCCATGGCCCTGCTGCTCATGGAGAGCGCCGAGCGCGGAGAGGTGGGCAAGCAGAAGCAGGAGGTAGCCGCCTTGGCATTGGCGAGCGGCATCATGGCCCAGGCGGTGTCAGAACATTGCCCGAGTATTGAGCCTGAACAGGCCTTTGTCTGTGCGGCCTTACGTAGCTACGGGCAACTGCTCATCGTGAATTTTCTACCCGAAGCTTACGCCCAAGCCAAGGCCCTGACCGCCACCATGTCTTGGGATGCGGCCTGCCGCGAGGTGTTTGGGCTCACGACCCTCGAGCTGTCGTACGAACTCTTGTCTTCTGCCCAGTTGGCCAAGGGCATCCTGAGCACGATCCGCGCGGTCCCCAAGGAACTCACCGAGGCCAAGTTCCACTCGCCCTCGGAACTGCTATTGATCGCTTCGGACTTCTCTAACCGATTCTGCCAGCATGCGGCCGAGAAGGGGGTCGACGGGGAGCAATTGAAAGCCGAGGCCGCTCGCATGGCCAAGCAATACGGGGTCGCCTTGGCGCTGGATGATGAAGCACTGTCGTCCTTGTTCGAACGAACCGAAAAGCGTCTTCAGGGATTCGGACAAGCCCATGGGCTGAAGATGTTCAGCAATCCGCTCATGAAGCGACTGGCGAACATTTCCGCACCGAAATCAATCACCAAAGACAAGGAGGCAGGACTTCGGCCCTCGGTGGATACCAAGTCGCTCCGGAAGTCGGCCGATGGAGATCTCAAGTTCCAAGAGCTCATCTCTCAGTGGGGGACCAGCAGCGGGCGAGCCATTTCCTTGGAGGAGGCTTTGACGCAAGTCCTGCAACTGCTGCATGACGAACTCAAGCTAGCCCAGAGTGTCGTCTTCCTACGCGACGAGATACTGCCGACCTGGTCAGCCCGGCTGGGTCGCGGCAGTCTTTTCGAGAGCATCCGAGGGCAGTCACTGCTCTCTTTGGACAGTCGGAATGTGTTCACGATCTGCCTCAGTCGTGGAGAGGACGTGCTGGTTCAGAGCCCCAACGAGCCAAGCATTCGCAAGTATATACCGGATTGGTTGAAGACCAAGGTGGAGGGGAATCCCCTCTTGCTGCTTTCCCTGCGCAATGGACAGGAGACGTTTGGCGTGATCTGCGGCATCGGAAACCGTGAGCACTCCATCGGTCTGACCTCCCGCCTCGCCGAACCGCTCCGGGCGCTTCGAAAAGCCTTGGCAGGCATGAGCCGGACCGAGATTTCCCCTTAGGTCTTCACCCGATCGGACTCGTCCGCTCAGAGCGTCTCTCGCAAGTGGATGAGGGAATCCGTCCCCGCCCGGACGATTCCTCCCTATCCGGTATTGGCAAACCTCCCTTTCCAGCGTAAACCCTCTCCTCGAGCATGAACTTGCCCCAAGTAAAACTGAATCAGGGCATCCACGTGATGCATTTGTTCTATCGAATTAACCGCGTCGCCTGGGCCGCGCTGCCGGCTGACGCCTCGGTGGCCACCCGCCGTCGGCTCGAAGCTATTTGCGCAGCGAATGCCAATGCCTCCCATCCGCGCGTCTCCCTTTTCGCCAACATCAGCGGGAAGGCCGACATCGCCGTGATGATCTTGGCCAGCGAAATGGGGCAAGCTGCCCAGTTGCACCGCGATATCGAGTTCGCCTTCCCGCCCGGAGTCCTGGAGCCCATCTACCAATACTTCTCCGTCACTGAACTGAGCGAATACATGTCGTCCGAGGACGACCATCGCAAGCAGCTGATCGAGCGCGAAAAAGTGGCCGCGGACTCTGCGGAGTTCACTCAAAAGATGGAGGAGTTTCGTCAGCGGATGGCCGAATACACGCACTATCGGCTGTATCCCGAGCTGCCGGACTGGGAAGTCATGTGTTTCTATCCGATGAACAAACGCCGGCTCGGGGCCGACAATTGGTACTCGCTCGACTTTCCCACTCGCAAAACGCTCATGGGCGGACACGCGCGGGTCGGCAGAAAATACTCCGGCCGCGTGACGCAGCTGATCACCGGATCGGTGGGCCTAGACGATTGGGAATGGGGTGTAACGCTGGTGGCCAAGCAGGTGGATCCCATCAAGGAGATCGTTTATGAGATGCGATTCGACGAAGTCACCGCGCGTTTCGGGGAGTTCGGCTCCTTCTACATCAACCTGCGAGTCACACCCGAAGCGCTGTGGGCTCATCTCCACCTCTAGTTGAAAGAGACACCTGCTTTGTCGAATCCCTGGGAAGCCATTGATTGGGACTGCTTGGATCGCCTCCGGAAAGGGTTCCTGAACGCCGATGCCGGTCTGGATGACTACTGGCGTTCCGCCGCGGATCTGTATGCCTATGACCAGACCTTCGCTCAGCGCATTGGTTGGAAGTGGGACTATGTCTTAAACGAGCTCCAGATACGCGGCTGGAAACCTCCGGAAGCCGAGGTGTTCGACTGGGGCTGTGGCAGCGGAATCGCGCATCGCTGCGTTTTCCGTGCCTTCCCGCAAACCCTAGCTGGAGGATTGGCGCTATGGGACCGGTCCCATCTGGCGAGCAACTACGCGTCGCAGACCGCTCTAAAATTCTTTCCGGATCTGAAACAGCGGATCTCCCAGAATTCACCCGGAGGACTGCTCCTCCTGAGCCACGTGCTCACCGAGCTGACCGAGTCGGGCCTGGAGGAGCTGATTTCGATCGTCCGCGAAGCCTCGGCCGTTATCTGGGTAGAGCCCGGGACTTACGATGCGAGCCGCCGGCTGATCGCCGTGCGTGAACGGCTGCGGGCCGAGGCTGGGGTTCAAGTGATAGCACCCTGCGTCCACGCCTCGCGCTGCGGCCTGCTGGCCGAAGACAACACGTCGCATTGGTGCCACTTTTTCGCCGCTCCGCCCTCGGCGATCTTCACCGATCCCGACTGGATGCGATTCGGTCAAGCCGCGGGCATCGACCTTCGCAGCCTACCACTGAGCTATCTGGTTTTGGATCGTCGACCCGCGGCGCCATTGCCAGCGGGAGCGGTGCGCATTCTGGGAAGCCCCCGTGTCTACAAGGGCTACGCCTTGGCGACTGGGTGCACTGCCGAGGGAGTTGGTGAGAAGCGCATTTCGAAGCGATCGCTGCCTGAGGCCTACAAGGCCTGCAAGAAGGACACACTGGAAAGCCTAGAGGAGTGGGAGTGCACCGGCCATGAAGTGGTTCGCCTCAAGAAGTGGACCGCTCAACCCGGCGGCCAAGACAGCTGACGTCCACCCAACAGATGGCAATGCAGGTGCGGCACCGACTCGCCTCCGTGTGGGCCGTTGTTAATCACCAGCCGATATCCGGATTCCTGGATCCCCACCAGGGCCGCCACCTCGGCCGCCTTCAGCATGAGATGCCCCAGCAGCATTTGATCGACCGCCCCCGCAGCAGCCACTCGTGGCAAAGGCTTTTTGGGAATGATCAGAACATGGACCGGGGCCTGAGGGTTGACGTCATGGAACGCGAGCACCAGGTCATCTTCGTAGACGATGCGAGCGGGAATCTGACGGGCGATAATCTTCTCGAAGAGGGTCTGACTCATAGGAGGGAAACCAGGTCTGGGTTCAGCGAACGCACAACACCGGACGCCGTCCATCGGCGTAGTCTTTCAAGCAGGCTCGGAGGAAGCGCACGATATCGTCACTGAGCTCCTGACACCGATCCGACCAGCGCCGCGCCGCGCACAGGTTTTTCGAGCAGCTGCGGAGCCCGTGACACACGATAATCTGAGGATTGGACTGCAGTCGGTCCAGGAAGTCGGCCTTGAGGCTCTGGAAGAACTGAAGTTCACCGGCGCCACCACTTTGCTTCTCGAGAGATCCCAAGTCGATCTCCGTCGTTAGCCCGGAGGATACCGCAACCGAGTCCACCGCTGGAACCAGGCTGCCAGAGGCAGCGGAGCTTGAGCCAGATGGGATTGTGGGGGAAGTTACCTTCACCTCATATTCCTTGAGGTCGAAGCCCAAATCCTTGAGCACCCGCCGCAAGGCCGTCGCAAATTCCTTCAGCGAAACCTCCTGACGCTGCAGCTCATGGCGAAAATAGTGAAGGACTGCCGCAGCGGCATTTTTCAGAACCTCGGGATCGAAGGCCTGCCCGGGCTCCAGAGAAAGCTCAAGCGCAATCTCCTCGGCGGTGCAGGGAATCATTTCACCCGTGGGAAATTCAAAGACCAGGCAATCGTGCCGTAAGTGTATCATGTTTGGTCTCCAGCTTCTTGACCTCTTGAACAAAATCGGTGGCCTCCTCAAAACGACGGTAGACGCTTGCGTAACGAACGTAGGCAATCGGGTCCAACCCGCGCAGCTCATCCATCACCCGCGCGCCAATGTCCTTGCCCTGAACCTCTCCCTCATAGGCGTTCGAAAGATCCGTCATGATGGTTTCCACCACCGATACGATCGCCTCCTCGCTCACTGGCCGCTTCTGACAGGCTCGGCGAATCCCAGCCGCCAGCTTCTCGCGAGAGAATTCCTCTCGTCGCCCATCCCGCTTAACCACCATCAGGGTAGGAAGTTCCACATGCTCATAGGTGGTGAAACGAAAGTGGCATTCCAGGCACTCCCGGCGGCGACGAATCGTGGCACCCTCGCGCGAGGTGCGAGAGTCGATCACTTTGTCATCAACACAGCCACATTTCGGACACCGCATAATAAACAGGAACCCACAGCCTAATGTGGGTGAACTCACCCTAGGATACAATATCTTGGGCCGTCAAGCACGAGGGGCAAGGAATCCATGTCTATTAAGTCCGTCCTTTGACTTCGTCCGGCCGTCCACTATGCTCGCGCCGTTGCTATGCAAATCGAGAGCTTGAAGGTGTTTTGTGATCTGGCCGAAACCGAGAGTTTCACGCGGGCAGCCCAGATTAACGGGGTAACCCAGTCCGCTGTGAGCCAACAGATCAGCTCTTTGGAGCGCCAGTTCAAGTCTCTGCTGATTGAGAGGAGCAAAAAGAAGTTCAGGCTGACCCGTGAGGGTCAGGTGCTGTACGAGTATAGCAAACAGATCATCCAGACCTACGAGGGCCTCTTTAGCAAACTGCAGGAGATCAAGAATGTCATCTCCGGCGCGATACGCGTCGCCACCATTTACAGCATCGGACTCCATGACTTGCCGCCTTATCTCAAGAAGTTCCTGAAGAGCTATCCAACGGTCAATGTTCACGTGGAATACCGTCGGTCGAATCAGGTCTACGACGATGTTCTAAGCAATGTGGTTGACCTCGGGTTGGTGGCCTATCCCAACAAGGATCCCAAATTGGAGGTGGTGGCCCTGAGGAAAGATGTCATGGTGCTGATCTGCCATCCCGAACACCCCTTCGCCAAACGAAAGACCGTGAAGCTGGGCGAACTCAACGGAATGAAATTTATCGGATTTCAACCAGATATCCCCACGCGCCAGGCTATCGATCGGGTGCTGAAGGATCAGGAAGTGCAAGTCCAGCACGTCATGGAGTTCGATAATATTGAAACGGTGAAACGCGCGGTGGAAATCAACGCCGGGATCGCCATCGTGCCGCAAGGCACTGTGGAACAAGAGATCGCGAAGCTCACCCTAATCGAGGTCCGGCTCGAGGATGTTCAGTTCCATCGACCGCTGGCAGCTATCTACAAGAAGAATAAGGTGCTCTCGCCGGCTGTGAAACAGTTCCTGGCCATCCTCAAGGGCGAGAAAGCCCAGTTCATCTAGGCCACCTCAGAAGAGTCTGCGCTGCGGGAAGCTTGCCTCCACTCGCTCGGAGTGCGTTTCCACCGTCTCTTGAACGTCGCGTTAAACAGGCCGATGTGACGGTAACCGCATTCCGAGGCGATTTGGGCAATGCGTAAATCCGTCTCGCGAAGCATCTGAGCCGCCTTCTGCATTCTCAACTCGGTTTGGCGAGCGCTGAAGGACAGCGAAAAAGTGGTGCGAAACAATCGGCTGAGGTGTCGCGTGCTGCACCGGCATTGCAGAGCCAGACTCTCGACGCTGCAACGGATAAACTCCGCCTCAGTGATGCGGCCAAGCAGTGCTTGGAACCGCTCGGCAGCGCTGGACCGCCGTTCGCTGTCCGATGCCAAAACCCCCGGCCCAATCCCGACGGCCATAGCGATCAACCGAAGGACGCTCGAACGACTCGCCAAGGAAGCGTCCGGTGAAGAGCGCGCAGCCAAGGAAGCAAACTCCAAGGCCACCGGGTCGTTCGCTGGGAAATGCCTGAGCGCCAAACGTTCCAGGGTTTGCTTGGCTTCCAGGAAGTGACGCTCCACCGGCGTCAGCAAGTCCGTCAGCCGATCGGGATGAAATTGGAAGTAGACCCCCGAAAGCCCCGCCAACTGACTTGCCCGAAGGACGCCTTTTGTAATCGGCGAAATCATAAACGCTTCGCCGGTGTCTAAACTTCGAACCGGATCACTCAGCCAATATCCCTGCCCCGACACCACGCTAAAAAACCTCCACCCATCCACAGCAAACGCCCACTCCTGACCCGGGTTCAGGTGAATTTCATGCAAAACAAGATGGGGAGCTGACACCATTGAGAAGAACAGTGAGTGGCTAGCGTTACGTTGTGATGACGAATCGGCAACGACTTCGCAAAACCAGCCATCACCCCTTCAACTCGCCATTAACCCACCCGCTATCCTGTTGACCCGCAGGCACAGCACTTCCAGGTCCGACCCAGCAAAGTGTAAGAGAACCTTACGGTTTACGCCTTTCCAAAGACCAATAGCCTCACATAAAACCCGCATTTTTTCCCGATCCGGCTCCAATCAGGAACCTTACAGAGTTGTTAACTTTTTGGCACAAAAAGAGCTAAAGGAGGGAAGTCCTATGAAGTATACCAAATCATTAGTCTTGAGCACGGTGGCGATGCTGGCTTTTGCCGCTCCCTCCTTTGCAAAGAACATCACCATCAACGATACCCAAGGTCCTAACTCCGCAGGTTGGGGCGCGCCTGGCAAGAACCAGGGTGGCGAAGACCAGGAGACCGAACCGGGTACGATTGGCAACCAATCCTGGGATCTCGAGGCCTTCACTTTGAATGGCAGCAGTCTCAAGATTTATTCGGGATACGACTTGTTGAACGGCAACAATCCGTTCGGCTTGGGCGATATCTTTGTGGGTCGTGCGAACACGGCGAAGTGGAAGTCCACCGACTACACGGGGAGTGACGCCGCCATCAACGGTGTCAACAACAACAGCCAGTTTAAGTATGACTATGTCATCCATTTCAACAACCGCTCGGGATACTCGATCGGTGCTGGAACGTATGATGTCTATGCGCTGGCCGGCTTGACGACCGAGCTCCTCGACGAGAGCACGGTAAAGGGCCTGTCGAACCCCTATAAGCTGAATGACCGGTCGATCGAGGGCCTGACCAAAGTTGGCTCCGGTTCCTTGTCAGTCACCCTGGACCAGACCTCCACCATCACCTTGGAAGACGGCTCCCAAGTCACGGGCGGAGCTCACTTCATCGGTGAGATCAACCTCGCGACGACCGGGATCAAGCTGTCCCAAACGGACGACAATCTGTTCCACCTGACGATGGGTTGCGGCAACGACAATCTGATCGGCCGTGTGCCCGATGGCGGTGCCACCCTCGCGCTGCTCGGCTTCGCTGTTTCCGGTTTGTCCCTAGTCTCCCGACGCCTGGGCCGCAAGTAACCAACCCTTGCGAGCATCCGGTGCTACCCAACCCGCTGACCTCAGGTCAGCGGGTTTTTTTGTTCCGCTCATTCCATCCATCGTTGAGGTGAGTAATTTTCATTCACCGCTCGATTGACAATTTCGTGCCCGCCTCGTTCTCTAGGAGGTGGGGAGCCGCGAACCCAGGCTACCCCCGTTTCACCTAACCTTTCAGCTTAGGTTTGCCGATAACCCTAAGGGTATGGGGAACATCCTATCCATGAGCAATAGCGAGAGCATCGGGACACACCAAAAGGCCCTCAAGATCAACCTGGATCCGACGAAATACGGGACTTTCGCCGAGATAGGAGCCGGCCAGGAAGTCGCCCGTTGGTTTTTCCGAGTGGGAGGAGCAGCCGGAACGATCGCTAAGAGCATGTCTGCCTATGACATGACGATCAGTGACGCCATTTACGGTCGGTCGGATCGGTATGTGAGTCGTGAGCGGCTTGGCAAGATGCTCGAGCACGAGTTCAGCCTGATGTTGGAACGTCTGGATGCCAAACGCGGAGCCGATACCAAGTTCTTCGTGTTCGCCGACACGGTGGCCGCCAAGAGTTTCAAGGGCACCGGCGACTGTCATGGGTGGATGGGCATTCGCTTCCAACACGCACCCAAAGCGGCACCGTCTGACATCATTATCCATGTGCGCATGATGGACCGCGAGAACCTGCAACAGCAGGAAGCCCTCGGCATCATCGGGGTCAACCTGGTTCATGGCGCTCTCTACCACTTCGCAGATCCCAAAGCATTCATTTGCAGTCTCTTGGACGATCTGACGCGCGAGCGTGCGGAGGTCGACATGGTGAAATTTAGCGGGCCGGCCTTCGAGAAAATCGATAACCGCCTCATGGCACTCCAACTGGTGCAGCAGGGAGTGACCAGTGCGGCGATGTTCACTGCCGACGGCGAAGTCGTGCAACCCTCCGAGGCCCTTTACAAAAAGGCGATTTTGGTGGAGCGGGGCAGTTTTAGGCCCGCGACCCACGTCACCATCGACATGCTGGACTGCGCCCAAGCCCAGTTCGTGCAAGAGCCTGGGGTCCAAGGAGAAGACGTCGTCGTGCTGCTCGAGATGACGCTCAAGAATCTGCTGGACGGAGGGGAGATCAACCATCAGGACTTTCTCGACCGGGTCGACATCCTCGGCACACTGGGCAAAACGGTGATGATCTCCAACTATTTGGAGTTCTACAAGCTGGCTGCCTTCCTCCACCGTTGTACGAAGAAGATGGTTGGCCTCGCCATGGGTGTGCCAACGCTGCGGGAGATCTTCGACGAGAAGTACTACGCGGATTTGGAAGGCGGCATCCTCGAGTCCTTTGGAAGGCTCTTCAAAAACGACCTGAAGCTTTACGCCTACCCGCTCAGGGACCACGGAACCGGCTCGATCATCACTGCAGAGAACCTTCGGGTTGCCCCCCACCTGAGACACCTCTACGCCTACCTCATTGAGAATCACTATATTCAGGGCATGAGGGACGTCGAGGAGCAGTACCTGTCCATCTTCTCACGAACCGTGCTCAAACAACTCAAGGCGGGCGATCCCGCTTGGGAGGCGTCCGTGCCACCCCAAGTGGCCAAGATCATCAAAGAGCGACGCCTCCTGGGATATCCGGGCAATTCGTTGACTGGCAATTCTTCGGCTGCGATTATCGCGGCCTGATGACTGCCGCACGACGCTCTCCCAACGCCAAGTCCGGGTTCCCAACCGACTCCCTGGGTGCTTACCCGCCGCCGAGGCCAGCTCGGTGGCTGTTGCTGACCTGGGCAGTGGGTGCCCTGGTTCTCATCGGATGCAACAAGCCGTCCGACAACCCTCCTGCAGCCGCACCCGGCGCCCCAACGAACGCAGCTGCCAACGCCACCGATGACGGGTTCCTCAAGCTGTCCAACTCGGGTCGGAATTATTATGAGCGAGGCGAGGCGGAAAAAGCGGTCAAGGCCTTCCAGGAGGCGCTCCGCTTGCAGCCTTCCAATCTGGACGCAGTGCTCAACTACGCGAACGCGCTGCTGATCGCGAACCAAGCTGAGGCCGTCCTCCAACAAGCCGAGGCCGCCCTCGCCTTGGATCCCAATCAGCCCGCAGCCTACTACCTCATCGGCTGCGCCTCCTTGCGGCTGGGTCGCTTTGAACCAGCGGTCAAGGCACTGCAAAACGCTAAGAACATCGACCGCACCATCAATGAGGTCAGTTTTCAGCTCGGCCGCGCGCATCAGGGCATGAATCAGCATGAGGCCGCCGCCGCAGAGTTCGAGGAAGTGGTCCGCTTCGCCCCCCAACACCCCGCCGCACACTACGCTCTCAGCCAGTCACTGCTGCGCATAGGACGAGCCCCGGAGGCGCAGACCGCGCTGGCAGAACATCAAAAAGTGAATGCCGGCAAGCCGGCCCAGATCACCGATCCCGCGCTTTTCGAACGATGCAAATACACTCAGGCCCGGGTTCCCTTCCGTCAAAGCCCGCCGGCCCAAACCGGCATCGCCGTTCGATTCGCGGAGGCGTCCTCTTCGTTTTTCGGCCCAGCCGGCAGCCAATGGCGCGGCCCAGCCGCGGTCGTCGACTTTGGCGGCGCACGCAACAGCCTGCTCGTTCGCGAAAGCGAACAAGCCTTCCGCATCATGGCCAATTCCAATGGAACCTTCCATGCCGCCGGCGCTTCCATCCCGGCTAAGCCGGGTGTTCGCTACGCCCGCGCATTGGTGGGAGACCTCAACAATGACCGGGCCGATGATATTCTGCTGCTGGGCGAAGGCGGTTCTCACGCGCTCCGCATCACCACCAACGGAGTGATCAACGATGCCACCGGGTTTGCCAACCTCCGCTCGCTCTCAGCCACGAACGGAGTCCTGCTCGATCACCTCTTCACCGGCAACCTCGGGTTGGTCACCGTCGGCTATGGATCGGAAAACGTCCGGTTTCTAAGAAACCTGGGCAGCATGTACTTCAGCACGAATTCCACGAATATCGGCATTCCCGCAGGACTCAAAGCAACGCGTCAAGTCGTAGCCGATGACTGGAACGGGGACGACCTGCTGGACTTGTTATTGCAACGAGACGGCGAACCGCCCTTGCTGCTCCTGAAGCAAAGCGGCGGCCCGCTGATCTCAGACAAATCTCCCACTAACTGGCCGGTGGCCAAAACCTTCGTGACGGGCGACGTCGACAATGATTCACGAACCGACCTGGTCTGCGTCAACGACAACGGCATTGTCATCACGCCCGCCGGCCAAAGCCCGCCCAACACGCTCCCCACGGGTCCGGGAGAAATTACCGCCATCAGCCTCATTGACTACGATAACGACGGCTGGCTCGACATCGTGACGGTCGGCGATCGGGTTCGAGCCTGGCGCAATCGCTGGACGGCTGGGTTCGTGGAGACAACCACCGCCCTGGGCCTCGACCAGACGGGAGCGGCGGCCGCCGTTCGGGCGGTCGACTTCGACAACGATGGCGACCTGGATTTTCTTCTCACCCGAGCAGATCAAACCCTGTCACTCTGGCGCAACGATGGCGGCAACACCAATCAACTGCTCAAGGTCCGCCTGGTGGGCAACCGCTCCAACGCCAGCGGCATAGGGGTGAAAGTCGAGGTCGCCACTGCTGGTTTGCGGCTGGCGCGACGAGTCCTGGAATTGCCGGTGGAGATTGGCGTCGGCAGCTACACCCAGCTCGACTCACTCAACGCCCGCTGGTTCACGCTCAACCTCAATACCGTCGATGTGAAGGTCGATCCTAAACACCCTATCCGCCTCGATGAGCTGACGATCAGCGACACGTCCTGCCCCTATTTGTATGCCTGGGACGGAGAGAAGTTCCGATTCGTCACCGACATTCTCGGGGCTGCTCCCATCGGGTTGCCCATAGCCGCCGGCCGCTACATCGAAGCGGATGCCGACGAGTTCGTCTGGATCGGCGACGAACGCTCCTTCCGTCCGAAGGATGGCTCCTACCTGCTCAGCATCACCGAGGAACTCCGCGAGGTGCTCTACCTGGACGAAGCTCGCCTCGTCGTGGTCGACCACCCCGAAGGCACCGAGGTTCATCCGACCGACAAGCTCCTGCCGAGTTCCCCTTTTCCACCAAGCGAGTTGATCACCCTGGAGCGCAGAACTCCGCTGCTCAAAGCCACTCGATTGGATGGAGTTGACGTCACGCAAGAGCTGCAGGTGATCGACGGGCGCAAGGTCGCCCCGGTGCAGCTTCGGGAGCCGCAGCTGCGCGGGCTGGCCGAACCGCACGGCGTGGTGCTGGATTTCGGCCCGCTGGCCACCCACCGCCCGCTCGTGCTGGCCCTCACCGGTTGGCTGCGTTTCGGCGGCGGCATGGCTAACATGGCAGCCTCGTTGTATCCTGACCTGCCATTCCCTTTCCCCGTGCTGGAGGTGGAAACCGCCCGCGGGGAATGGCGAAAGGTCGATCTGCAACCGGGCGCGCCGATCGGAAAAACCAAAACCATTCTGGTGGATCTTTCAGGAAAGCTGCCCGAGGGGGCCCGCCGAATTCGACTCAGCAACGCCTTCGAGCTCTATTGGGATCGCATTGCACTCTTCGAACGACGCGCGGCCCCGGACACCCAGTTCCAGAATCTCTGGCCGTCCTCGACCGATCTTCGCTGGCGCGGCTTCGGTGACATCGCCGATCTGCCGGCACACGAACCCCAGACCCCGCTCTACGATCGGGTTCAGGCCAACCCTAGCTGGAGGGTCTCGCCGGGAGGTTGGGCCACTCGCTACGGAAGCGTCGATGACCTCGTGCATTCCCGGGACAATCGGCTGGTGCTGATCAATAGCGGTGACGAGCTGATGCTCAAATTCCCCGCCGCCTCGATCCCGCCTAAACCACCGGGTATGCAGCGTGACTTTTTTCTGTACTCCGTGGGCTGGGAAAAGGATGGCGACTTTCATGTCGCCAAACGGCTCTCCTTCGAGCCCCTGCCCTGGCATGGCATGAACGATCAGCTGCACGGCCTGGAGCCACGACCGGCGATGACCAACGATGCGTGGATCCAAAAGTACAACACCCGATGGTGCGCCCCAGAAGTGTTGACCCGACGCAACCCATAGTTGGCACGGCCGGTGAGCAACAACCGCCATGGCACGCGTTGTCCTAGAACGACTGAGCAAGGTCTTCCCGGCCCCTCGACCGGCAGGCGGCATTGCGGCCATTCAGGATGTCAGCCTGGAGGTAGAAAACGGCGAACTCCTGGTGTTGGTCGGCCCCTCTGGATGCGGAAAATCCACCACTCTGCGCCTGATCGCCGGACTCGAGGAGCCCACCAGTGGCGCGGTCCGCATCGACGATCAAGTGGTCAACTCCCTCGCGCCGCGTGATCGAAATGTAGCCATGGTGTTCCAGAGCCCCACGCTCTACCCGCATTTGAAGGTACAGGAAAACCTCTCCCTGGGACTGGAACTGCGAAATTTCTCCGCCGAGGAGATTCGCAACCGCCTGGCAGCAACAGCGGAGATGCTGGAAATCACCCAACTGTTGTCTCGCCTGCCGCACGAGCTTTCCGGAGGTCAACAACAGCGAGTCGCCATGGGCCGGGCCTTGATGCGTCAACCCCAGGTCCTCCTCTTGGACGAACCGCTCTCCAACCTGGATACGCCCACACGACACCAGCTCCGACTCGAGCTGGCTCGGTGGCACCGGCAACTCCGCACCACCATGATCTACGTCACCCACGACCAAGCGGAAGCGATGGCGCTGGGTAACCGCGTGGCCGTGATGAAGGAGGGATCACTTCAACAAGTCTCCGAGCCGATCGATCTGTACGAAAAGCCAGCGAACATGTTTGTGGCGGGCTTCATCGGCTCACCGTCGATGAATCTCTTTCCAGGTCGAGTGCAAACCGTGGCAGGATCGCGCCAGTTCACTTACCAGAACGAGGGGGCTGCCGACATCCGATTTGAGATTCCGGTAAATCAGCCCTTCAGTAACTCTCCGGCAGTGACGGCAGGAGTTCGTCCCGAAGCCATTTCTCCGCAGCCCGGACCGAATACGATCGAGCTGGAGGGGCGGGTTGACGGGGTCGAGCTGCACGGAGCAGACACTTTGTGGCACATCTCGCGCGGGACACATCGACTGGTTGCACGTCTACCGGGAACTCAACGCCATCTCCTGGGAACCACGATACAACTCCATGTCGACGTGAGCCGCTGCCACTACTTTGATTCCGTCACTGGAATTCGACTGCCCGATTCATCTCCGCAAGCGTCCTCTACTTCCCCTTTATGAAACCGCTCAGCCTTTCCGATTTCCATGTCCGTCACGGGGCCCAGTTTTTAGAAATCAACGGCGCTCAAGTGGTGGGCAGCTATGGTGTTTCGGACCAGGAATACAACGCGCTCAACCGAACCGCCGGACTGCTCGATCTCGGTTTTCGTAGTCGCCTCTGCCTGCTGGGCGCGGACCGCATCAAGTTCCTCCATGGCCAAGTCACCCAGGACATCAATGCCCTTCAAGTGGGACAGGGCGCTTACGCCGCCTTAATCACGGCCAAGGGCAAGATGCAAAGCGACCTGTTCATCCATCGTCTCACCGACGAGCTGTTGCTGGACTTCGAACCAGGTTTGGCCGAGGCGGTAAGCCAGCGTCTGGACAAATACGTCATTGCGGACGATGTGCAGATCGTCGATGTGGGAGAAGCCTATGGACATCTCTCGGTTCAAGGTCCACTGGCGGCTGAGATCATCGATCTCGCGCAGCTAGGCGCACCGACGCCGCGAGAGGTCGGGACTTTCATCCAAATCACTCATGCAGAGCTAGGCGACCTCTACGTCATGAACCGCCCAAGACTCGGCACCGCAGGGTTTGATTTGTTTGTGCCGGCCGCTGGCCTGCATCCAGCCGCGGAGAAACTAATGGCCGCGGGAAAGCCTAAGGGCCTGTGCCTGGCAGGTTGGGAGGCTGTTGAAATCGCCCGGATCGAGGGCTCCATCCCACGCTTCGGTCAGGACATGGACGAAACCAATCTCCCGCCCGAAGCCGGCCTGGACGGCATCGCGATCAGCTACGGCAAGGGGTGCTACATCGGTCAGGAAGTGATGGCGCGGCTGCGGACCTACGGGCAAGTGGCCAAGGCGCTTCGCGGAATCAAGTTTCACCCCGGGGCTCAAGTGCTACCCAAAAAGGGCGATAAGATATACTGGAGCGACAAAGAGATTGGCTATGTCACGAGCTCAACCGCATCACCGACATTAAAGTCCAACGTTGCTCTTGGTTATCTTCGACGGGAACGGAATCAGATCGGGAGTGAAGTCCTGGTCGATTGTCAGGGACAACGGCTCCCCGCCCTCATCGCGACACTTCCCTTCACACCCTTCGCCGAATAGGCGGACAGTAATAAGGCTTCGGACCACTGTCATGCGTCGACTGCGATGTCACCGGGTTAGGTAGGGCGAGACTCTGTTCGAGCCCACTCCTGCCCCAGGCTCAGGATAATAAAGGGAGCCACCCCGCGAGGGCCGGGAGGCGATCGTCAACACCTTGTCTCTCCCCGACGCAGCTCCTAACAGGTTCGATTACCTTGGGCCGATCAGGGCTCGAGCGGAAATCAGAACTATAAACCTCATCGGACCGCTTCGTGGTCAAGTCTCTCCCTACCCTATATCGTCTGATGTTAGACCCTGGTTTTTCGATTCAAGAACGGCCGCTAAGCCTCTTTTTCGAAGCACCAAAGAAACTTAACCTTTTCCCGGCAAACTCGTTGCTGTGGTCCGACCCCGAGGGCCACCCCACTGACTACCAATCGGTGCTTGTCCACCTGGCAGGAGGGGAATTGATGACCCAGCAGAATCGACCATGATGGGCGATGGCCCGAGGGCAGCGTGCGTTTCCTCCGCACTTTCCCTCTTCCCCACCCAATGGGCCGGGACGGCCCACGCTACAAAGAATCGGAAACTCCTGCCCGACGGTTTCCGACGCAGGAGGCTGGGCTCGCCCAAACGAGAACCTCCGTTTCGCCGCTTGACCGGGTCGCTTGATCTTGCCAGACATGTGGCATGTCCAAATCTGCCTTTTTGATCCTCCCCTTGGCGGTGTGGGCGGCGACGGCCGCTGACTCCGAGTCCACCCTGCGAACCTTTCGCAAGATCCAGCTGACGGATCAGTTCTGGGGGGAGGGGGCAAGCTACGGAGATTTCAACAAAGACGGGGTGATGGACGTGGTTTCGGGCCCCTATTGGTATGCCGGTCCAGACTTCAAGAAGCGCCAGGAATACTACCCTGCCACCCAGACGTTCAAACTCAAGGTGGGGCCCATGACGGAAGTGACGGTCCCCGGCTACGAGGGCGGCTTGGGCAAAAACAATGCCTACTCGGAAAACTTCATCGCCTATACCCACGACTTCAATGCCGATGGCTGGACGGATATCCTGATTCTAGGCTTCCCCGGCAAGGAGTCCTGGTGGTTCAAGAACCCTCAAGGTGCCGCTGGCCACTGGGAGCGCTACACGACCATTGATGTTACCGACAACGAGTCACCCACGTTCACCGACCTGACGGGAGATGGAAAACCTGAGCTGGTTTGCAACTCAGGCGGCTATTTCGGTTATGCCACTCCCGATCCGGCCAACCCGACTGCCAAATGGACGTTCCATCGCATCTCTCCTAAAGGACATTGGCAACGGTTCACCCACGGCCTGGGCATCGGTGACGTGAATGGCGACGGACGAAAAGACATCCTCGAAATGGACGGCTGGTGGGAACAGCCCGCCTCTCTGAGCGGGGATCCGGAATGGAAGCAGCACAAGGTGTCCTTCGCCCCCGGCGCAGGGAGCGCCCAAATGTATGCCTACGACGTGAACGGTGATGGACGCAGCGACGTCATCAGCTCCCTGGCGGCTCACGGTTTTGGACTGGCCTGGTATGAGCAGCTTTCGGAACGCGATGCCAACGGCTCTCCGCAGTTCAAGCAGCATGTCATCATGAACAAGGAGCCCAAGGAGAACAAATACGGCGTTCGCTTCTCCCAGCTCCATGCCATCGACCTCGCAGACATGGATGGCGATGGACTGAAGGACATCGTGACCGGCAAGCGATTCTGGGCTCACGGCCCGACCGGCGATGCCGAGCCCAATGCACCCGCGGTGCTGTATTGGTTCAAACTCACCCGAGGGGAGAATCACAGCGTGGATTTCATTCCGTATCGAATTGATGACAACTCAGGGGTAGGCACCCAAGTTCAAGCGGGCGACATCAATGGCGACGGTCTGCCCGATGTGGTGGTGGGAAACAAAAAGGGCACCTTCGTTCATTTGCAGGAAAAAAAGCAGGTCTCAACGGAGGAATGGCAAAAGGCGCAGCCAAAGCCGCTTCAATGAGAAGTCCTATCTACGCCCGACCAACCTGAATTCAAACTCGACACACTTGTGAATCTGAAAGCTCTCCTGGCGGCGGCTTTGGTCATTAGCCCCGCGATCACCCAAGCGGCAGCGACCGAGGAATTGAAGTCGGACGCGGTGAAGTTCGCCGGCCTTTCCCCGGAAGCGGCGGCCCGCGAAGCGTCCGCACCGCCCGGATTCAGCGTCAAGTTGTTCGCCGGCGAGCCTAACGTGGCTCAGCCGATTGCGTTCGCTTTGGATGACCGCGGGCGGATCTGGGTAGCCGAGGCTTACACCTACCCACGACGCGCCCCCGAAGGAAAAGGTAAGGACCGCATTCTCATTCTGGAAGACACCAACGGTGACCATCAATTTGATAAGCGAACGGTGTTTGCCGAAAATCTAAACCTGGTCAGCGGATTGGCCATCGGCTTCGGGGGCGTGTGGGTCGGTGCCGCACCGGAGTTTCTATTTATTCCCGATCGCAACCAAGACGACCGACCGGACGGGCCCGCGGAAGTGGTTTTGGACGGATGGGGCTACCAAGATACGCACGAGACCTTAAACACCTTCCTCTGGGGACCGGATGGCTGGCTCTATGGGTGCCACGGGGTGTTCACTCATTCCAACGTCGGCAAGCCTGGGGCACCCGACTCCGAACGAACGAAGCTCAACGCCGGGGTCTTCCGATATCACCCGACTCAGAAAAAATTCGAACTGTTCTCGGAAGGAACGAGCAATCCCTGGGGGGTCGACTTTGACGAGCGCGGCCAGTGCCATATCGAGGCCTGCGTCATCCCGCACTTCTTTCACATGATTCAGGGGGCCCGATATATCCGTCAGGGTGGACAGCACTTCAACCCGCACACGTACGGAGAGATTGACACCATCGCCGACCACTTCCATTACGCGGGCAACAAGGGTCCCCACGCGGCCAATGGCCGATCAGACTCCGCCGGTGGTGGTCACGCCCACGCCGGGCTCCTGGTCTACCAAGGCAACAGCTGGCCGGCGGAATACCAGGGGAAGGTGTTCATGAACAACATCCATGGACAACGGCTGAATATGGAACGCCTGGAGCGCTCAGGCTCGGGCTACATCGCTCGGCACGCCCCCGACTTCCTTTTCTTCAACGACACCTGGTCGCAAATCTTGAACCTGCTCAGCGACCAGGATGGTTCGGTCTATGCCATCGATTGGTATGACGCCAATCAGTGTCATCACGGCCGCGAAGAAGGGCATGACCGCTCCAACGGTCGCATCTTTAAAATTGTCTATGGCAATACACCGTCGTCCCGGGTTGATTTGCAAAAGAAGTCGGACGCCGAACTGGTGGATCTCCAACTACACCCCAACGAGTGGATGGTGCGTCATGCGCGCCGAATCCTCCAGGAACGCGGTCCAAACCCTCAGGTCTCCGCGCGTCTGATCCAGTGGCTAGGGTTCAACGGGGCCAAGGCTGGCAGTCCTGCGCCGACCCCGGGCTACTTGCCGGCGAGTGATGAGACGCGCCAGCTCCGTTTGCTCTGGACCCTGCACACCGTCGGAGGGCTGACGCCGGAGATCGGGATGCAGTGCCTGGATCATCCGCAAGAATATGTTCGCGCCTGGGCGGTGCAGCTGATGCTGGAGAACAAGCAGCCAACCGAAGCGTTGCTTCAGAAAATGGCGCTGCTGGCTCAAAAGGATACATCGCCCGTGGTCCGGCTCTATCTGGCGGCCGGGCTGCAACGCGTGCCGGTCGCTCAACGCGCGCCGATCTTGAGCGGTCTGCTCGCGAGGGCTGAAGATGCGAAGGATCACAACCTTCCCTTCATGTATTGGTACGCGGCCGAGCCCGTGGTGGGCTTGGGTGCTGATCAAGGCATTCGCATGCTCCAGGAAACCCGCATCCCGAAGGTGCGGGAATTCATCGCTCGCCGGATGGTAGCCAACACCAAGGGCGTTGCGGCGAGGTAGGCTGAGCCTTCGAGGGCGACGGCAAGAGCAGTAACGCATGGGTACCCAGTCCCCATCGCACCCCGTACGGAGTTCCGCCTTCAGGCGGTTCCCTGGAGTTTGTTGATTAGGCTTTGTCGAACCGCCCCGCAATCAACTCCGTACGGGGAGCAGGGCCTTGGGGTATGGAGTTCCTGCTTTAGCATGTCCCCACGCGCAATCTCACATCGGTGCCACCTCCGCCTGAAGGCGGAACTCCATACGCGGGGGATGGAGCCTTACCCGCACCTAGCCTAGATCCAGGACGAAACTAGCCACGGATTTATCGCGTTCTTAGTCGATCTCACGCATTCCCTGATCCCCCCTGATCGCGATCCAACGCCCTCAGCACCGCACAGAGCGCCTCCAGACGCGGCACAGGCACACCGGCAGCCCTAGCCCTGCGCAACGGCTCCAGAAAGAGCGCCGCGAGCTCGAGGGGCTGTCCACGCTCGAAGTCCACTAAAGTCGACGCCCGATACGGCCCCATCGAACGGGTGCTCGCCAGATGACGCTCTTCCAAGTCTAACGACACGCCCAAACCCAGTCCATTGGCCGCGGCAATGACCTCGCGCATCAAAGCCTGCACCCACTCGAGCCAATCAGGGTCAGCCAACAATTGATCGGTCGTCAGACATGGCTGCAGCGCACAGCCGGGCTGAATCTGCCCCGCCCGCAAGGCTTCCAAGCCCGCCGCGCTAGCCACGCCCAGACCATTGAACGGAATGTTCCACACCAATTTCTCCCAATGGGCTCGCTCCAGATTCTCACTCACCTCGCACGGCACCCCGGCCTGACGGAACGCAGCGGCGAATTCGTGAGTGCGCGGAAGCGGCGGACGCCGAAACTCCCCCAGCGAAATCCGTCCATGGGCCAGGTGATGCACCACGCCAGCCTCCAAACGGTTGAGGCAAACAAAACACAGTCCGCCGAGGATCTGTTCCGCAGGAAAAAGTCGCTCCAGCGCCTCCTCGTTTCCTAGCCCGTTCTGTAGAGTCAGAACGGCCGTCTGAGGTCCCACCAAGGCAGGCAGCAGTCGAGCGAAGGCCTCGTTGGCCGTCGTCTTCAGGCCGATCAGCACCCCATCGCACACGCCGATGTCCTCGGGCTGCTCGGCACATTCCGGATGAAAGCGAAAGTCGCCGGCCGGACTGAGAATGGACACCCCGCGTTCGCGTATCAGGGCCGCGTTCGATCGAAGCAGGAAGTGAACTTGATGCCCCGACCGTGAGAGCATACCACCGTAATAGCTTCCCAACGCACCGCAGCCCACAACCCCGATCTTCATAGCCTAGGGAGTAGGAGTTAGAAGTTCCAACTGACCTGCGCGAAGTCCGATGTGCAACGTGGCATGCCCCGTGGGACAACACGACTGGTCGGTCGGCAGGTACTCCTGAGCGTTCAATTCCATATTCCCCTGAACGACACGCACCCCCGAAATCGAGCGTCCCCCGCTCTTTCCCACCTGCAGCGACCGAATCCGTCGAGGGTTGCTAGAAAGGTGCACGGCCAGCGATTGCTCAAACGACTCCAGGCCGCCGCGGCCATCCAGACGATAGACCCACACCTGATCCGGTTGACCATCTCCATCCACATCACCCTGGGTCTGCAGACGGGTCACCGGAAATTCTCGAGCGCCCAAACGAGCCGCCTCACTGGCCACCCATTCCTCCAGACTGGCAGGCCCGGTGGCCAACGGGCCGACGGCCGCGCTGGGGGGACTCGAACAAGCCGTGAGCATCGCCACCGCCATCGCCATCGCCATCGCGCTCAGCAGCGATTGACCGCACCGCGACAGCGGTTGTTGGAATATTGGGCCAAGCACAGAAGTAAGGCTGCTCCACCTCCATCAAAAGCAAAAAGGGCACTCTGAGAAACTCAGAGTGCCCATCGACTCACGGCGAAATTACTTCTTGCCGAGGATCGAATCCTTCGCCGCCTTCGCGACGCGGAACTTCACGACCTTCTTGGCAGGAATCTGGATGACCGCGCCGGTGGCGGGATTGCGACCCTGACGAGCCTTGCGGTTCACCAACACGAGCTTGCCCAGGCCAGGCAAGGTGAAGCTGTTCTTGGCGTGCTTGTAAGCGAGCGCAGTGATGGACTCGAGGGTGGCAACCGCTTGCTTCTTGGTGATGCCGACCGATTCAGCGATCGAAGCAGCGATTTGAGACTTAGTAAGTGCTTTGGCCATAGTGTTTGTTCGTTGTTGTATATCCGTAAAGTCTTGCGACCTGCGCGTGTTTTACGCAGCGCAATCAATTCCGCGCAAGAGAAATCGTGCGAATTTCTTAGGAATTCAAGGTATTCCATCGGTTAATGATGTCAAAAACCCTGTTTTCACGCGGCAATTGCTGCCTTACCACCATTCCCGCTCGCGCTGGAGCCTCTCCAGCAGACGTGCATCCGCCGCCGGAAAAGCATACTGGGATAGCTCATCGGCCGTGACCCAGGCTAGCGCAGCACAGTCGAGGGGAGTGGCTTCATGTTGGCGCCATGAACACCGAAAGAATCGAAGCTGAACGGTCTTTTCCGGATACTCATGCACCAACTCCTCGATCAGGTCTCCCACCTCAACCTCGATCCCCAGCTCTTCGCGCAGCTCCCGCTCCAGGCAAGCTTCGTGGGTCTCGTCCGGCTCCCGTTTTCCACCGGGGAATTCCCAAAGCCCCCCCAAATGCGAGCCTGCATGTCGCTGGGTGATCAACAGTCGTCCCTCGCGAAACACCAGGCCGGCAGACACTTCGATGACCGCAGGAGGGAGAGGCACAAGAGGGTCAATCTCGGAAGTTGATGAATTGAAGATCCGCGGGAAACTCGTGTCCTCGCACTGCCGCGATGACCTCCTGCAGGTCGTCACGGTTCTTCCCAGAGACCCTCACTTCATCTCCCTGGATCTGGGTGGTCACCTTCAGTTTCGTATCCCGCACAAAAGAGGCCACCTGCTTGGCCACGCTCGACTCCAGGCCTTGCTTGATCTTGATGATCTGGCGGCCATGGCCCACCGAGGAAATCTCCGGCTCCTTCCGCTCGACGTTCTTCAGACTGATCTGACGCTTCGCCAGCTTGCCAATCACGATTTCCTCCAAGGCCTTTAGCTTGAAGGCATCCTGGGCAGTCAGGGTGATCTCGTCCTTCTCGAAGACGATCTCGGCCTTAACCCCCCGAAAGTCAAACCGACTCGCCAACTCCTTCTTGGCCTGGTTCAAGGCATTTTCCAGCTCCATGGAGCTCACTTGTGAAACAATGTCAAAGCTAGGCATGCCGAGGAGAATACGGCGCAAGACTCCAAAGGCAAGGAAGAGACTGTGGAGAGCGAAGCAAGGGGCCGTCCTCAAAAAAGTAGGGATAAATTCTGTTGAGACCACAGGAGCCCACTCAACCCTAAATTAACGATGGCAAATGCGTCGGACTGAGGCAGACTGGAACTAGCCCATCGATGAGACCTTCCAAGGTCCAGACCGTGCAACCGAAAGCAAGAGTCCCTATGAATGCTTCCAGCTCCATACTTTGTTGGCACCGGATCGGCAGCCCACTCGGCCCACTGCTGCTCACCGCGACCGAGCAGGGACTTAGCGGCCTGTTCATGGAGGGTCATTCTTCCTCATTCCGACCTCAACCGGACGGCAAACCCGATCCCGCTCCATTCCGCGAGGCCGCGGACCAGTTAGAAGCCTATTTTGCGGGAACTCGTCGCGTCTTCGATCTCGCGCTCGACCTCAAGGGAACTCCTTTTCAAAAGCAGGTTTGGCGAGAGCTGCAGGAAATTCCCTACGGAAAAACCATCAGTTATGGGGAGTTGGCCCGCCGTATCGGCAACCCGCAAGCAAGCCGAGCAGTAGGCCTAGCCAACGGACGCAACCCGATCTCCATCATCGTGCCCTGCCACCGAGTCATTGGAGCGGACGGAAGCCTAACCGGATATGGCGGCGGGCTTCACAATAAAAGAGCACTCCTGGAGTGGGAGGCTAGCGCCAGCGGTAATGACTATGCTCCGCCATTGCCGATCGCCTCGACCGGACATCCTTCCATGGCTTCTTTGCACTGATTCTCTTCTTCGGGAGTCTCCGGCTGCTTGTAAACGTAAGAGTATCCCCCGTCGTCGTTCCGGGTAAAGTTGCTGGGAGCCGTCTCGCGGCAGAGGTCGCAGTCAATGCATTGACTGTCCACAAAGAATTTACCTGCCACGTTCTCTTGATAGCGATTCGCGATGTCGGCCATATAGTTCAGTGTTATACGAAGCAATGGAAAATCTTGCCCGGGGCACCTGAAAGTCAAGTCCTAGTTTAAAACTCTAAACGATCTCTCGAATGGGTTCGCCTTGATCCAACAAGGGGACCGGGCGACCCGTGTGATCCAAGAAAGTCTGCCGAGGATCGATTCCCATCACGTGGTAAACCGTGGCGAGAATATCCGCCGGGGTCAAGGGCCGCTCCACCGGAAACTCTCCTTTGGAATTGGTAGAGCCAACAACCTGCCCTCCACGTAAACCGCCTCCCGCCATCATCACCGAGAACGCATCACCCCAATGGTCCCGCCCTGGAATGGTATTCCCCGGAAGCCCCTGGTTGATTTTCGGTGTGCGGCCGAACTCGCCCATCACCAGCACCAGAGTGTCTTGCAGCAACCCTCGGTCGGACAGATCGCTGATCAGCGCCGCGGCTGCCCGGTCCATCACCGGGACTTTCGCGCCATGTCCGTCCTTGATGTTCGCATGGTCATCCCAGTGGGGCATGTCCACCGTCACAAAGCTGACCCCCGCTTCCACCAGCCGGCGAGCCATCAACGCATAGTGCCCCCAGGGACCCCGGCCATATCGATCCTGAGTTTTCGCACTTTCCTTCTCCAGATCAAAGGCATCCCGCGCCCGCGTATTGAGCACAAAATCGACCGCCTGCTGTTGGTAGCGGTCCAAGGTCTCCATGGTCCGGCTGGCATCCACGTCCCGTCGAAGCTGGTCGAGATCGTGGAGCAGTTCGACCCGCGATTGCAGCCGCTGGGTATCGGCGCTCAGCTCCGCCAGCCAGCGCGGAGACTGGATCGCCGGCCCATGGCCAGCGCCGAGGTAACGCTGCTCGATATTGGCATCAAAGGGATTGTAGGCCGGCCCAAGGTAGGCCGCGCCCTGATAACCCGGAAATAAATACACGCTCTCCGCCGATGGTAATCCTACATAGGCCGGCATCCCGGCCGACTTGGGTCCCTGAATTCGGGACACGTAAGAACCCACGGAAGGGAACTTCTGAGGCTTGTCGGCATCGGTGGACCCGAACCGTCCGGTCAGCATCCAATGAGCGGCCGCGAAATGATCCCCGGTGTTGTGGTGGAGCGAGCGGACAAATACCAGTTTGTCGGCGAGTTTGGCCTGCTCAGGAACCATCTCGCTCAGTCGTATGCCCGGGACATTGGTCTCGATCGCCCCCCAAGGACCCCGGTAGTCCGAGGGAGCTTCGGGCTTGGGATCGTAGGTCTCAAGGTGGCTCGGCCCACCATCCAGCCAGAGCAGGATCACCGATTTGGAATTCCGCCGCGCGCCTCCCTCAGCTCGCAAGCGAAACAAGTCAGCCAAGGAGAGCCCCAAAACCCCCGAGAAGCCCGCCTTGATCGCAGAGCGACGCGATATGCCGCGGCAATTGGCGACCAGTGGCCCTCGCTGGAGTTGAATCATAGGTGACCAGAAAAGCATGCCCCAAAACAGCGCCTCCATCCAGCCAAAAGGTTGCCGAAGTGTTATCCATCGATACCGTAACCGAACCCGCGCACTGTCTCCTCCCGATGAATGCATCGTCCCGTCGCCCTCTCTGAACTGGCCCGCTGGGCCTGCTCCTCATCTCAACCGCCGTTTCCCGCGCCGACGACGACCGCCTAGAACCGATCGACAAAGCCCAGCGAATCTAGCGAGGAACGCAGTTTCCGTCCCTACTCAAGCTGCGCGGCATCGCCCCCCACCTACCCTAAGTCTTCAGCCGCTAGCGGCTGAGGACAGCCACCAGGTATCGGATCTCGTCCTCAACCTCCTGGGGCGTGGCAACGGTGTTGGAAATCTCGTCCTGCAGCAAATCGCGGTAGCGCTGACGGAGCCGGAAGATGCTCGATTTTAAAGCGGGCAGGGTCAGGTTGAGGCGCTTCGCAACGTCGGCATAGGAGACCGCCCCCTTCTCTTCGAGCAAAAAGCTTTTCAACTCATCAAACACTTCAGCTCGCCCCGCCCCGTCGAATTCCCCGCGCAGACGAGCAAGCACTTGCTGAAGTACGGCTTCAGCCCACTGCCGTTCGTAAAGATGCTCCGGAGTCTGATCCGATGGTGGATCATAGGCATCCATCCCTTCGGGGGCCAGATCCTCCAACGAGAAGACGGTCTGTCCTCCTCCACGCTTCAGCGCTCGTTCCCGATCCCACTCGTTGGCCAGAAAACGGGTGACGGCGGTGAGCAGAAAGGTGCGGAAACGTCCTTTGTCACGATCCGCCGATTCCAAGTAGTTTTTTTCGAGCAGCTTGGTAAAAAAACCTTGAGTGAGGTCTTCCGCCTCATGGGATCCGAACCCTCGCCTCCGCACAAAGACATAGATCGGATACCAATAGGTCCGGCAAAGCCTCTCCAACGCCTCACGAGATTGGTCAGACCAATGCTCGCGCGCGCGAATCACGACGCTCCAGTGCGTGGTGCGAAAATCTCTCCCCGGATCGGGGGCATGCGACTGTGCTTCATCCTGCGACATCGGCCACCAGGTGGATGCCTGAGGACGGGGGCCGAAGCGAGCCAGAATTGAGGGTGCCCCGGCATGCATTCTCCTTGGCATCGAATGGAAACCAGTCTAGCTACAGGCATGGACCTACCATTCATGCAAGTCGTTGTCGGCTGCTGTATCGGTTTCGTAGCGTGGTTTCTTGTTCAATATCTCGTCGCCGGACTCTACACCGTCAATCAGGGTGAGCGGGCGGTGAAGACGAGCTTCGGCCGGGCCCAGCGCATGGACTCGCTGACGACCCTTGATGACCCTATCGCGGAATCACTGACCGCTGACCAGAAATCCCGCTACTCCTACCCCCAGGTCCGCGTCATTATGCCCGGAGGGCCCTATTTCAAATGGCCCTGGGAACGCGTCTACAAGGTCTCCGTCGCCACCGAGACGGTCAACATGGCCTGGGACCCCGAAGATCCGTCGGCCAACTCGCAGGGCACCATCCTCGAAGCGGTGACCAAGGATCAACTGAACACCGGCCTCACCGGCCAGATCCGGTATCGGGTGTCGGAGAAGAACCTCTATGCCTACCTCTTCGGAGTGAAACGGCCGCTGGCCCACGTCATGGGCTATTTCGTGTCGGTGCTGCGCGAGCGCATCGCCAATTTCGAGGCCCCACCTCATCCCGCGCCAGGCGGAATGGGGACGGCGCAGGCTGAAGCCACGATCGTCACAGGTATCTCGATCAACGACATCCGGAAGAATTTGCGCGACCTCAACGAGCACATGGATAAGGAGTGTCAGTCCTCCGCCGCCCGCTATGGGATGGTACTCGACGCCTCGCTCATCACAGGGATCGATCCGCCGCCCGAAGTGGATTCCGCACTGGCGGCGATCAATACCGCCTATAACCACGTCTCTTCCGACATCAGCCTCGCCCAAGCCAGTGCGGATCAAAAAATCGTGCAATCCAAACGCGCCGTCGAGATCGAGACTCTCAAAGCTCAAGCCGAGGTAGAACCCCTGGTGTGCCTGGCCAAGCAGCTGACCTTCCTCAAGGACTCAGGACCGGGAGCGCTCGATGCCTATACCCGAAACGTCAAATTGGGCCTCTTCGAAAAGGCCGCTCATGTCATTCAGGAGGCAAAACGATGATCCCGCTTTTCGTCGCCGCAGCTGTCACCTTCATCGGCTGCTTCATTTTGATGCCCCTCCTGCTGGCAGCTGCCCGTTTGCTGGGACTTTACGCCATCGTTCCGGAGCGACATTGCTTCGTCTACGTGCTCTTCGGAAAAGTAGTTGCCACCCTGGATGAGCCAGGCCTGCACCTGCTGGTGGCCAAGCTCGGCTGGCGCGCCTTCGTGGTGAACTGGATGGGTACTCGTCATGTTCTCGACATGCGGCTGGATCAGGAGTACCGCCGCAGCCAAGCGGTGAACTCCGAGGAAGGAGCCCCCATCGGCATCGGCATCTGGTACGAAATGTTCATTAGCGATCCGGTGGCTTACCTCTTCAAAAATACCGATCCACGAGGATCCCTGGGAGCCAACGTAAGCAACTCGACCGTCCGCTGCCTGAGCAACATGCCGCTGAGCACCATGCTCGTGAATCGCCATACCATGAGCAACACGGTGCGCGCCGAGGTCTCTCCGAAATCACATGAATGGGGCTACAAGCTCGGGTCGGTCTATATTCGCAAAGTCCACTTCCGCGACTTGGGCATGATCCGTCAAATCGAGAGCAAGGTGGTCAACCGGTTGCGCCAGGTTACCTCAGCCATCAAGCAGGACGGCGCCAATCAGGTCAGCGTCATCACCAGCACCGCGGAGCGCCAGGCAGCCATCGAATTCGCCAAGGCGGCGGCCATCCGGCCTGAAATCGTGGGGCATGCCCTGCAAACCATCTCCCGCGATCCTGATGTCTCGAGGGCGCTGTTCGAAGTCTTGGAGACCCAGCGCATCCTAGCTGGATCGGGACGCGTGACGCTGATGCCGGAGAATAACGGAACCTTAGCGGCACTGGTCGCAGCCCAGCCGTCCGGTGCAGCCCCCTCCCGCCCCGCGCCTCCTCCCGTACCCACGGAAGGGGGATAGCCCGGAGGTGGGCGATTTCGCCCGGGTGGAGATTCCCGACTCCGTCGGGTCCTGAAAAGCGGTAGAGGGCTACCGCACTCCAAAACGCTCCGCGAGGCCGGTGGCGAATATGGAGTGCGGTAGCCCTCTACCGCTTTTCGGCAACCCCGGAGGGGGATCCCACCTATCTTCACCCACATCAAATCACACCCTCAATCACTCCGGTGTGGTTATTTCCGGACTTTTCAAACGGAGGAACCCTGCTACGCTCGCCGCACTCTGGACCTAGCCGCGGACGGCTTGGGGGCTCCAGGGACGATGTCGAGCACGCAGAAACACATTCTTTTGATCGATGCGGTTTTATGGACGGAACAGTATTCCGCCGCCGATCCTCTCCGAAACCCTTCCGCTTGGTTCCGACCGCACGTTGAGTTGTCACCAGGCGTCCAGATGACGACTCTGACGGCCGCCCCCGACAGTGATTCTGCAGATCTAGACCGAGTCTCCGGGGTGATCATCTCCGGATCGCCACGCGACGCCTGGAATGACGACCCGGTCAACGGGGCCCTGTGTCGGACCGTGGAACGCTGCCGATCGCAACGGGTGCCGCTGCTGGGTGTGTGTTACGGACACCAGATCCTGGGTCGCGCACTGGGCGGGGTTGTCGCCCGCCATCCCGCAGGCTGGGAACTAGGCAATGTGCGCATCGATCTGACGGCCTCCGGCCGAGCTTCGGCACTCTTTGCGGATCTGCCCTCCCGCCTCTCAGCGCTACAGAGTCATGCCGATGCCGTTCTAGAGTTACCCCCTGGATGCGAACTGCTCGCCAAGGGGAGCCACACCGAGGTCCAGTCCTTCAGCTACGACAATCGGCTCTTCGGAGTCCAGTTTCATCCCGAAACCAACCCGGAGATCCTCCGCTACCTTTGGAATCCACGCCGCGATAAATGGCGCGACAAAATCGGCTTCGATCTGGACGCTCGGCTGGAATCCTTACAACCTGAACCGATGGCCGCAAAGGTCATTGCGAATTTTATTAACCACATCGTGACATGAGTCTCTCATCCTTCTCTTTTCCTACTCCCACCCTATTCGGAGCCGGCGCCCTGAAAGAACTCCCGGCCCGTCTCGCCAAACTCGGTGTTCATCGCCCCTTGGTAGTCACCGATCCTGGCCTACTCCCCACGGAGGCCTTCGCCGCCTTGGCTCAAGTGCTCGGGGTCGGGGCCCGTGATCAATCCTGGTTCGTTTATTCAGGCGTTCATCCGAACCCGATCGAGAGCGATGTCCGCGAACCAGCTGAGGCCTTCGTGAAGAACCGATGCGACGGCGTTATCGCCATCGGAGGAGGCAGCGCGTTGGATGCCGGCAAAGCCGCCCGACTGCTGGTCAAACGCCCCGGTTACGATTTGGCCAAGTTTTATAACGAAAGCGATTGGAGCGGCCTGGCTCCCTTTGTGGCCATTCCGACCACCGCCGGCACCGGCAGCGAAGTCGGCCGAAGCTCAGTCATTACCTTGGACTCCACGCATCGCAAAGCGGTGCTGTTCCATCCCGAATTGCTGGCCAAGCTGGTGATCCTGGATCCCGAGGTCACTGTCGGATTGCCAGCTAAACTCACCGCCGCGACGGGAGCCGACGCCCTGACCCACTGCATCGAGAGCTTCACCTGCCCGCAATTCCATCCGCTGTGCGACGGCATCGCACTCGAGGGGATCCGACTCATCATTGAGGCCCTGCCCCGCGCCGTCAAAAACGGCAAGGACGTGGAAGCGCGCGGCCATATGCTCGTGGCGGCAGCGATGGGAGCCATCGCATTTCAAAAGGATCTCGGGGTCGTGCACTCCATGGCTCATCCGCTCTCGAGCTTGTTCGGCATGCACCACGGGCTGGCGAACGCTCTCTGCCTGATCGCCGGAATGAAATTCTGCGCCGCGCGCAAGCCCGGCCTGTATCGACGGGTTGGACTGAGCTGCGGACTCGAACTGCAAAAGGTCTCGGACACCGAGGCCGACCAACGCACCATCGAGTTCATCAGCCAGTTTCTATCGGGGCTCGGCATGAGTGGAAAGCTCCGCGACCATGGCGCCAAACCGGAGCAACTCGAGGCTTTGGTCAGCCAAGCTGTCGATGATCCTTGTCACAAGACCAACGCTGTTCCTGTAACCGCCGATGACTTCCGGCGGTTGTATCAGGAGGTGCTGTGAACGAAGACGAGAAGCTCCTGCGCTCATTGGGATATGAGCAGGAGCTCTCGCGTCGGATGAGCGGGTTCTCGAACTTCGCCATCTCCCTCTCCATCATCTGCATTCTGGCGGGAGGGATCACCTCCTTCCATATCGGGCTGTGCAGCGTCGGCGGGGCGAGCATCGGACTTGGCTGGCCGCTGGTGGGGCTCTTCTCGCTGGCCGTGGCGTTGACCATGTCCCAGGTCGCCTCCGCCTTTCCCACCGCGGGAGGCCTGTATCATTGGGGCAGCATTCTCGGGGGACGCACCTGGGGCTGGCTCACCGCCTGGTTCAACCTCGCCGGATTGGTCACGGTGCTCGCGGCCATCAATCGCGGCGCCTACGACTTCACCGCTTCGGTCTTCGCCCTATCTCCGAGCGATGCGCACGCCGACACCATTCGGACGGTCGTGGTAGTCCTCATGACGTTGTCTCAGGCTCTGCTCAACCATTACGGAATCCGTCTGACCACTTGGCTCACCGATTTGAGCGGATGGCTCATTCTCGGCGTCGCGACCGTGCTCACCGTCGCGCTGCTGGCAGCGGTGCCCCATTGGGACTGGTCCCGGCTCTGGACCTTCACCAACTATAGCGGGTTACCGGAATCAGCCCCGGTGTTTCCCAAGCAAGAGAACCTGCTGTGGCTGTTCGCTCTCGGGTTCTTGCTGCCCGCCTACACCATCACCGGGTTCGATGCCTCAGCTCACACCTCGGAGGAGACCGTGGGCGCCGCCGTCAATGTGCCTCGGGGGATCATTCGGGCGGTCATTGTCTCGGGAGCGTTCGGCTGGGCCATGCTGATCGCGCTGTTGCTCGCCATGCCGAGCCTCGAAGAGGGAGTGAGGAAGGGGGCTGATGTGGTTCCGTGGGTCATGCGCTCTGCGCTCTCACCTGCCCTGGCGAATATCCTGCTCGGCGGGATCGTGATCGCCCAATATCTCTGCGGCGTGGCCGCGTTGACCAGCTCGTCTCGCATGACCTACGCGTTTGCTCGCGATGGCGGGTTGCCGGGCTCCCGCTGGCTCAGTCGGGTCAGCCCCAAAACTTGCGGACCCTCCACCGCCGTCTGGGCCACGGCCGGCGCCGGAGTGTTTTTCACGGTCTTCGTCCCCTACGCCACCATCGCGGCGGTCTGCACCATCTTTCTCTACCTCAGCTATGTGCTGCCGGTGGCAGCGGGATTCGTCGCCTACGGCCGACGCTGGAAGCGCATGGGACCTTTCGATCTCGGTGCCTGGTATCGTCCGCTGGCGGCGATCTCCACCATCGGCTGCTGCTTTCTGTTCGTCATCGCCATGCAACCACCCAACGAGCAGGCACTGGGTTGGGTAATCGCCACCATCGCGCTGCTGTTGGTCGTGTGGTTCGGATTCGAACGTCGTCGATTTAAAGGTCCACCACAGATTCCGGGACAAGGATCTTAAGCCTAGAAACGGGAATGGAGTAACCACGGATTTCGCGGATCTCACGGATTGAGAACCTGATTCCTGAAAGAATAGGCGGTGGCGATCCTCACCCGGGAAGTGTCGGAGTTGAACCGCAGAATTCTTTTCCATCTGTGCGATCCGAGAAATCCGTGGTTTCATTCTCCTTTTTAGGCTGATGCGTGGGATCTATGGAATCCGTGGTTCATCAACTGCCCGAGCCAGGTAAAAGGAGAAGTTGTTCTCAGCTCGCACGGTGCAGTCATCCGCGGAAAGGGCAGAAAGCCACTGGGGTCACCCATAGTGCATTGTGTCCCTTGACGCGATGCACTATGGGTGACCCCAAATGCCGGACTACCAACTCCCCTTCGCCAACTGCACTGCCTGTTCATCGGTGACGAACCGAATGAACCCACGTCCCCCGGGGCGACGGTTTCCCGAATCGCCCCAGCCGCCGAACGGAAGCGTGGAGGGTGAAAAGGTAGTCGGGAGATTGGCATACACATTCCCCACCGCCAGTTCATCCGCCAATCGCCAGAAGGTGGAGGCCTGTGAGGTAAAGATCGAACAAGTCAGCCCAAACGGAGCCAGGTTGTGCAACCGCAACGCGTCATCAAGATCATCAAACTCTTCAAACGAGGCGATGGGGCAGAAGGCTTCCTCGGTCAGGAACGGGTGAGGCGGAGTGTCGGAACCGCGCGCTGAGATCTGCACGACGCTTGGAGTGACGTAATACCCCCGTTGCCCGTTGACCTCAGGCCGAACTTCCCCGCGAACCAGCCACTCTCCCGCAAGCGAATCCTGAAGGCGCTGATACCGTTCCACAGCCGAGGCACTGATCAAGGCACCTAGGCGAGTCGTCTCCAACAGTGGGTTATCCGGAACGAAAGCTCGCAACGCCTCACCCAGAGACTCGAGGAAGGCGCCAGCTCGACTCCGTGCCACCAGAATGCGGCTGGTGGCGTTGCAGCGCTGACCGGCGGTCAGGCACATCCCCTCCGCCACAGCTTGAGCAGCCGATACCAGCGGGTCGTCCTCGCAAACAATGACGGCATTCTTCCCTCCCAACTCCAGCGCCAGGTCCTTGCTTAGGTCGGTCGCGAGCGCCGCGGCGAGTTGACGACCCACGGCGGCCGAACCCGTAAAGCAAACCGACCTCACCAACCGGTGCAGGCATAACTCACCGCTGGTCGCCGCCCCTCCTTGCACCGTCTGAAAAACACCCGGTGGCAGTCCAGCCTCCATGGCTCGGCCATACCGTCCCGCCACCGCTGCCGCCAACGGCGAGGGTTTGAACAAAACCGGGTTCCCAGCCAGCAAGTGAGCAAGGGAGGCACCGTGTCCCAGATGCAGGGGAAAGTTGAACGGCCCGACCACCGCTGCCGGACCACGAGCCCGACGCCGCACCCAGGCTGGATGCGGACCGTCCTGAACGGAGTGATCCGGCAGATGCAATTCGGCATCGGCAAAACTCAGCTCGAATTTCGCGAGAACCGCGGTCAACTCGCCCCGGGCCTCGCGAAGTGGCTTGCCGGTCTCGAGGGAGATTCCGCGGGCCAACTCCTCCTGATCGCTCGCCAGCACCGCGTGCACCTGACGGAGCAGTTGCACCCGCTCCGTCAGCGGCCTTCGCGCCCAATCGCGGGAGGCAGCCTGGGCAGCCTGCACTGCAGGCTCGACCGGGCTTCGGTCGATTCTCCCGAGCTCGAGATCCAGGTTTCCGGGCGAGCGATTGTTCCAAGAGTCAGGTTCGTGTGCCATAGACCTCCAATGCAGCCCTAAAGGTGTTCAGATGAATCTCCACCACTTTGCGAAGATCCGAGGTGTATCCCCCGGCGAGCACCCAAGCCAACGGCAGCCGATGCCGCCTCGCAAAACGAAAAATCTCCCGATCTCTCTCCCAGAGATCCTCGATGCCCAGATCGAGGGGTGAGTAGGGATCCTCCCGATACGGGTCGGCTCCGGCCTGGTAGATCACCACGTCGGGACGCCCGCCTTGCATCATCCAATCCAGCCCTCGATGCAGCTGCTCCAGATGTTCGGCTTGCTGGCAGCCCGCCCGTAAGGGCAGCGAGAAATGATTCTCCCCGTCTTCGTGTAAACGGGTGGCGACATCCGCGTAGGCACGGTTCGCGGCGTAGTCGTTTCCGTAAACAGAGAGGGCTCGAATCCAAGGTCGAGTCGCCACCAGCGATGCCGTGCCGTTGCCGTAATGCAAATCAAAGTCGAGAATCGCTGCGCTCCGAATCCGGCTCTCCACCCGCAACCGTTCCAGGGCCACGATCAGCCCGTTAAAGGTGCAGAACCCTTCTCCATGATCCGCGTGTGCATGATGAAATCCACTAGCCACCGCGGCCGCCAATCCGCCATCCAACGCACAGCCAGCAGCCGCGATCACCCCACCGTTGGTCAGACAGACCGAGGGATACAGTTGTGGGCTCCACGGGAACTTCTGCGATTCAGCCAGAACTTGTGGCGTTCCGCTGCGGATGGCCTCGATGTAGGCAAGGGTGTGCACCCGCTGTAAGTCATCCGCGGTGGCCGGAGGCGGGACGGACAATCGAACCCCGCTCATGAGCCTAAGGCCATCCGCCACCCGGGCGAACTTCTCCATCGGCATCACGTGCGCCCCGATGGGGGCCGCGAACCCGGGATCATAAAATGTGGGAATCTGGACCATGCGGGAGCTGGTCGTTGGTCGCTCGGGATCAATCTCGAGCAGGACCACTCCCGATGCAAACTCATTTCGCCACGAGAAAAACGACCGGGACAAGGTGCCAACGCCTTGCCCCGGTCGTTCGTCGATCTGCAGCCTTAGGTCAGAGGTTACCCTTCCTCGCCCCTCGGCTGCTGGGGCAGCTTCGCGATTACTTGGCCTTGTCTTTGTCCTTATCTTTCTCTTTGGCCACGCGAGAGCCTTTTCGCCCACCCTCAGGCTTCGGCTCGGCGTGCTTAGCCAGAGTGAGCTTGGTCAACGCGGAGCGATCGCCTTGCTTGATATAGGCGCCGGAGACCTGCTCCCCAACGACTGCTTCATCCAAGGTAGCCGTTTTGTCATACTTCCTGATCTCAGTATCCGGCGTCACATGGAATACCTTCTCTCCCGTGCTGTAGACCACCGTGATGGTTTTTTCCTTCATGTCGAAGGAACCAAGTTTTCCATGGAAAGGCAGCTTCCGCCCTTCCGCGGAACGATCCGTGTCGGGCTTGCCGCCCTCCACCTCCGTCGATGTCGTTTTGTTTTTGGAATCCTCCTTTTCCGCCGCCACGGCCAGCGGTTGAATAGTGAGGGATACGCTCATGATGAGCCCAGCAATGATGTATTTGATGTGTTGTTTCTTCATTTGGTTTTGCCTCCTTAAGGCGCGTGAGTGTTACCAAATGAAATCAGCGGCAGCCAAGAACTTTTTTGGAAAAAGCGCGAGATACCGGAAACAGACAGACAAATCTGCCCGCGGAACCACGCTACGATTACGGGGTCGACCGTCCTCGGAAGATTCCCCAGCGCCCGGAAAGCAGCGGGCCGAGTGCCTCACAGTAGTCACAAAGCTCTCCAAGCTTTCCGGAGAGGAGGGATATAAATGATGTTGCTGGGGGAGCACGCAGGTCACACGGAGGAACACTCGGCTCTCATCTGCTTAGGGTCGCACGTTGCCTCCTTTGCAGTTCAATAGTCGGTCTTGGATCGTCCGGTGCTCCTCGGTTCTGAACCTTCGGAAGCTTGATGAGCTTCGTGCCTTTGTGTGAGGCATGAGGTCGTCCCCCCACGCACCCGATGAGCCGGCACCACGACTGAAAGTGCGGGGCAAGCTGGCCGACACTAAAATCGGCCGGCGCAGCAGGCGTTTCTCCGGTCTCAATTGCGGGAAAGCATGGCCAGTTCACCGCTCAAGCCGGTGACCGGCTGCGCCCCGAGCAAAGCGGCGGGAACCGCAGCCGCGGGTTTGGCGACCTGCGCAGTCGATTCAGCCGGACGATGATCGACCACCTTCACCTCCTTCAACTGCACCCCCACTCCCTGCAAAGTCCGCATCTCTTCGGCGTCGTGAAAGATAATCCGATTGAGATGGATCTCTGTCTTGGCGGCGAAACGGTTCTGCAAATCCTGCTTCAGCTTCTCACTGTCGAGATTCGAAACCTTGTGCGCATGCAGGATGACCTCATCGACTTCCAAGGGATCGTCATTGCGCTTGCGCAGCTCGAGCTGCCAGGCCCCGATGGCGTCGGCATCGTCGAGCACGTGCTCCAGTTGATTGAAGTCGACCAGAGTCCCTTTGATCTTGTCGAGGCGCAGCTCCCTCACCTCGGTGCTGCGACGAATGCTCCCAACCAGTCTGGGCACGGAACGTCCGCAGCAAGGGCATCGCTCAAAAACCTGCCCCCCATCGATGATATCGCCCGTTCGGTAGCGCAACACCACACTCCCCCGCGAAGAAAGCGGCGTGTAGACCAGTTCCCCCCCGGTTCCGGGCGGAAGCGGCTCACCGGTTTTGGGGTCAACCACTTCAAAGAGTCCGAAGTCCGGATACAGGTGGTAGCCCGTGGAGGCGGCGTCGGGGGCGACCGGGCATTGACCCCATGCCATCTTGGCCTCGGTGAATCCGTAGGTGCCCACAATATCGAAGCTCCGCGCCCCCAGCGCGGCTGCCATCTGGGTGAGCTTGCGTCGAAGCCCCTCCGCCACCCGCTCACCTCCCAGCACCACCCGGCACAGATTCTCGCAGCGCACGCCCTCCTCCACCGCCTGTTGGAAAACATGGTAAATGAAAGTGGGCATGCCGATCAGCACATCAGGCTTAAGCTTGCGCATCATTCTCAGGTGGCCATCGGTCCCCATGCACTTGCCTCCGCCTGTGCTCACCACCAGCGAGCCAAACTCCATGCCGCCATAGTGCGTCTGCCAGAAGGCAAGATGCGGGGCGTGCGGGAACAGATTCATGAGCTTCATTTCGCGCCGAGCACCACAGACCTCGAAGAGCCGCTTGCCCGCGGCAGCCAACACCTCCAGATCAAAGCGGCTGTAGACGAAAGGGACTGGGTCCGCCGACCGGCCGGTGGTCGACGTCATGAAAATCGGCCGATACTCCTGCTCAATCTCATCCTTCACCCGGGCCCGCCCCTGCAGGATCGCCCGTATTATGGTCGAAGGACGACTTCCAATCACCTTCGGATCCGGAATCAGCATGAAGTCTCGAGACCGCTGCGGATGCTCGGGCGAATTCATGAGATCGGCCTTCGAAGTGAAGGGCAGGCGGCGGAGATCAGCCACCGTGCGAATCGAGTCGGCTGTCAGGCCGTGTTGCTCGAAAACCGAGCGGTAGAAGGCCGAGGAAGGCAGCACGACGTTGCGCAGGTAGTCCCTAAGCCGGGCATCCTGCATCCGGCGAACCTCCGGCTCAGACAACCGTGCCCACCGCTCTCCGAGTTGGTTGATGTTCATACGACGGAATCCTTGCGCTGAGAACTGCTTTGATAGCTCCAAGATTTTCCCGGGCGACCCGCCGCCCGAGCTCAATGTATTTTTGAGGATGGTTGAACTCGATCCAGCTGCCCTCGATCGCCAACGGCCGCAGCACCAGGTCGGCCCGGCGGCAGGCCGCCTCCGCCACCCGCACCTGCGATCCGTGAACCGCCCGCATCATGATGTCGAGAATGTTGCCAGGAGCGAAATAGTTCACGTGCCGATTGAGAAAGCCAACCAGGCCTGCCTTCTCACCGCGCAACACCGCCTGCTCGCGCATCTGCTCCTCACAGCATTTCAGAAAGCTAGGGGGCGGGATGGTGTTGACGGCGATCACCCGATCCATGCCGGCCTCTTTGAGCACATCCACCGGCAGGGGATCGGCAATCCCTCCATCAATGTAGGCCCGACCGCCGATCTGCACCGGAACGCAGACACCCGGGATTGCCACACTGGCATGGACCGCCGAGGCGACCTCCCCGCTGGTGAAGACGACTTTTTCCAAGGAGTTCAGTTCGGTGGCGATGACCATGGCCTTGCGCACCATGTCGGAAAACTGGAGTTCGCCAATGGTCCGCTGCAGCCGACGCTTCATCCGCTCTCCGCGAATAAAGCCCTGACGCGGGGGGAACACGGGATCCAGCAGCCGACGCAGCCCAAACCGCCCCTCATACTCCCGGGCCAGGGCCTCCATCTTCTTCCCGTCGTGCCCGAAGCCCCAGATCGCCGCGATGTAAGCTCCCATGCTGGAGCCGGCGATGGCGTCCACTTCAATCCCATTCTCCTCTAAGACCTGGATCACTCCGATGTGGGCCAGTCCTTTGGCGCCGCCACAAGACAGGGCAAGACCAACTCGAGGTTTGCGGAGCAGAGGAACGGGTGGGGGCAACGTCGGCTCGGCAGGAACCGTATCGTCCGGGGTGAACTCCCTGGCTCCCTCATCCAACCGAAGATTGTTCGCTCGTGCGATCATAACCCTTGCTCCCCGAGACAGCGAACCGAACCCCTGGCCTCCTTATCGAGCTGACTGAAAATCCCTTTGTCCGTCCGGTCATCGCGGTCCACTCAACCATCACCCAGATGCCTTTTGTCTCTGAATCGAAAATTCTAATTCAATAGTAAGCCACACAAATAGGTCCGTCAAAAAAACAGGCTCACATTTTCAAAAAAAAAGCACAAAATTTTCGATCTCCTCATCAGTCTGATTGAAAAGGCTTAGAGCACGCGATCGTCCGAGAGAGAATTCGATTCGGAACGGAGCTTCGAGCGGCCTAGCGAACGGCCCAACTGGATCAAACCCGGACTCACGACGCGAATCGGCTTGGCCGAAATGTCATCAATCAGGACAAAACCTCCCCCCAATTGGAGGGTTGACTTCGATTCAAGTTGAAGGACAGGTACTGGGATGCCTCGAAGAACCAACAGTGCCATCCCGGTTCACCGGCCGAGGGGATCATCAACGGATCCGAGACGTTGTCGGACCTCCTGGCTAGGACCTCTGAGAACGGCCACGCTGGTTCTCCTCCTCAGCCTGGCCGGCCGAACCGATGCGTTCTGGAAACCTACGGTCCTGCCGCCCATCGACCGCCGGCTCGAGAGGCAATCCGGCCGCGCATCCGTCCCGGACCCCGCTCAACAAATTGCCGAGCAAGCGCTTCGGGCCAGGATTCCCTCCGTGCGCTTGGAGCTCGATCCACAATGGCAGACGCCGAAACATGTACGCTGCCTCCAAGGATGCCTGACGGGCCCCGGGGGTGCAGGACATGGCGTTTCAATTCAGTCCCTGGAGGCGGTGCCCCCCAGTGATCGGCATCGACCCCTCAAGGTCTTTCTCCAGCAAGAGGCCGGGCTCTATGGACATGGTCATGAGATCCTGGCCAACATCGAACCCACACGTGAGATCACCAGTCGGAAGAGCGGCCTGCGCAGCGTCACGTGGGAGCAGAAACGCGATGGCATTCCCGTGTTCGAGGCCGTGCTCATAGGACACCTCACCGCTGCCGACGAACTCCTGTCGGTTTCCAGCACCTTTGTTCCCAACCTCGAAGCCCTTACCGTCGCCTGCGTGCCGGATTGGAACCAACTCGTCCCGCATCCGCCCCTGGATGTGGTCCAGGCGATAAGCCTGGCGGCGGAGGCGATCGGTGAAACGGTTAGTCCCGAAGAAATCGAGCCCGAGGGGGATGCGTCCGAGGAACCCGACCAACGTGGGCAATTCAGCACCCCTTCCTTACCGGGGACCATATCGGCGCGACTGACTTGGCTACCGCTGAAACGCGATGAAATCACGCTGGCTTGGCGCATCGAACTGACCCGGCGTCAGGGAGCGGAACGGTACCAGGTCCTGATAGATGCCCGCTCGGCCGAGGTGCTCATTCGGCGCTGTCTCACCCTCTATCTTCAGGATGCCACCTACCATGTGTTCACGTCCGACAGCCCCAGCCCTTTCTCGCCGGGCCTGTGCACGCACTCGAACTTCCAGCCTCCCCTGCTACCCCGCCAATGGGTAACCTTGGCGGCCAAATCGACCAACGCCTCGCCCCTGGGCTGGATCTCGGCGGGCGAGAATGAGACGCGAGGGAACAACGTGGATGCTCACCTGGACCTGAATGCGGATGACTTCCCCGATCTACCACGGCCGCAAGGGCGTCCCTTCCGGGTGTTTTCGCCGGACCTAGACCTGTCCCGTCCCGCCGAAGAAAACCGGGAAGCCGGGGTCGTCCAGTTGTTCTACTGGTGCAACTTCATGCACGACTGCCTTTATGAACTGGGTTTTGACGAGGCGGCCGGTAACTACCAAAAGGACAACTTCGGTCGAGGGGGCAAGGGTGGAGACCCCATTCTGGCAGACGCTCAGGATGGATCGGGAGTGAACAACGCGAACTTCACCCCCTCAGCCGACGGTGAACCGGGACGGATTCAGATGTTCGTCTTCGATGGGGCGGAGCCTAGTCGCGATGGGGATCTGGATGCCGAGATCATCCTCCACGAATACACCCATGGCCTGAGTACCCGGTTGGTAGGCGGCGGCGTCGGGATGACCACTCTCCAGGCTGGAGGCCTGGGGGAAGGATGGTCCGATTTTTACGCCTTGGCCCTGTTGAGCGAGAGCTCCGACGACCCGGACGCCTGCTATGCCATGGGCGGTTACGTGACCCAGGGGTTTTTCGGATTGGAAGAAAACTACTACTACGGCATCCGCCGCTACCCATACTCCACCGATCTGACCAAAAACCCGCTCACCTTCCGCGACATCGACCCGACCCAAATCAGCGCCCACGAGGGAATTCCCCGGAATCCCGTCTTTCCCTTTTCCCGGGGACTGGCCAGCGAAGTTCACAATCAAGGCGAGGTCTGGTGCGTGACGTTGTGGGATGCCCGGTCACGACTGATTAAAAAGCATGGCTTCGAAAACGGCAACCGTTTGATCCTGCAACTCGTGACTGATGGCATGAAGCTATCGCCGCCCAATCCCGATTTTTTACAGGCGAGGGACGCCATCCTGCAGGCAGATCTCATCAACAACCGAGGCAGCAATCAACCTGAACTCTGGGCGGCCTTCGCCCGCCGAGGTATGGGCTTTAGCGCGGAATCCCCCGTCAGCACGACAACCACAGGTGTGCAGGAAGCCTTCGACTTGCCGGATTCGCTGGGACTCTCGGGCCCACGGGTCTTGGTGTTCAACGGCCGGCAGTCGGGACCTTTCTTTACCGATTGCCGCACCTTGACGCTCACGAATCAGGGTGAAACCCCGATCCTCTGGGCAGCCGCTGCGGAGCGTCCCGAGTTCCGCATCAGCCCGAGTTCAGGAAGCCTGGCACCACGATCGTTTGTGACCCTGGAAGCCTGCCTTACCGACCAGGCTCTGCTGCTGCCAGTCGGCCGCTATCTGGATCGGATAAGCATTACCAATCTGACCACTGGGGTAGCGCAACGTCGGTCCCTGGACATCCGGATCCTGCAGTTCGCTGAGATCCCGTTCACCGACGACTTCGAGGCCGCGGGGCTAAGCCCGGAATGGCTGGTCTCCAAACCGGACTACGGGCGAGTGGAACTCACCTCCTTGGGAAACCCCCATAGCGGCAATGCGCACCTGCTGATGGACAGCGATAGCGACGGGCTGCCGGCGCGCAACGAGGTCACCCTGGGCCTTAACCTCAGCGGTTGGACCAATGTGGTGATGAAATTTTGGGCCCGGGAGTTTAGCGACGAGCCCAACCCGCCGCCGGTGGGGCCGTTCCGTGATGGCGCGGACTTTGACGGCGTCGCAATCAGCGTGGATGGATCCTGGTGGGTGGAGGTTCAAGGCCTGCGAAGGCTCACCGGCACCAATCAAGAGTTCGTAGTGTCCCTCGACGGACCGATCGCCGAACAAGGATGGCACTACGGAGACCGGTTTCAGATTCGATTCAATCAGTTCGACAACTATCCGGTGCCGCTGGATGGCATCGCCATCGACGATGTGGCTATCAGCGGAACCCCCTACCGACGGTTCAGTCTCGAGCTGCCCGAGTCGATCCGAGAGGGTGCGGGAAGACACGATCTGGGCGCAGTGGTGCTGGGGACCCCGGCCACCGAGGACGTTGTTTTCGCAGTGTTCGCCGACCCCCCCACCGAACTGAGCGTCTCGTTGGCCACCGTCATTCCCAAAGGGGGGACCCGAGGTGAGTTTAGAATCCAGGCTCCGGACAACGGCCGACTGGACGGGACACGAACCGTAACCCTACGCGCGGTGGCGATCGACTATCATGGCCACCCGGCCGGGCTGTCCATCCAGGACGATGAGTCCGCGGTACTGAGCCTGAGTCTGCCGCAGGAGGCGAATGAAGGCGCGGGGCAATTGGCCAAAGCTGGCCAGGTCACCATGAGCCGCCCGGCCGACAACGACCTGAAAGTGACCTTGCAGGCGAGCGACCCCAAAAAGCTTCGTTTGCCCTCAGTCGTCACCATTCCCGCCGGGCAGTCTTCCGCTCGATTCGATATGGTGGTGTTGGATGGGAAAGAAATCGAGGGACCAACGGAAGTGGAGGTCCGGGCCGGAGTGGGCGGGTGGGAGCCAGGGCAGTCGTCACTCCGGATTCTCGACAACGATCGCCCGACGTTAACGCTGGTCCTGCCTGCCGCGATCAGCGAGGGAAATCCGCCCGTACTGGGCAAGGTGGTCCTGGGAGGAACGGTGCGCAGCAACGTGGTGGTGCACATCGCCAGCTCAAGCCCCGGCGAAGCGACCGCACCGGGGGAGGTGGAGGTGGAGGCCGGCGAGTTATCAGCCAACTTCGAGCTGACCGTGGTGGATGATGTCAGGCCCGAAGGCGCACAGCGCGTGTCGGTCCAAGCGGAGGCTGCGTCGTTCTCCCCGACGTCAAACTCGTTCACGCTCCTGGACGATGAAACGCCGCCTGAGATTCATGAACCGTCGCCCCAGGACGGAAGCACCAACCAGCCTCCGCGGCTCGAGCTCCACTGGAAGCCCGGGTTCGGAGAAATTTTGGTAAACGGCGATTTCGAGACCGGGGACTTGCGCGGCTGGCAGACGGCGTCTGAATCGGCGCAGGGGTTTGTGATCAACAATGGCGATGTAAACCCGGACGGCCCCGACACTCCTGCGCCCGCGTATGAAGGTGATTTCAATGCGCTATTGGCACAAGATGCCCCCGGTACACATGTCATGTGGCAGGATGTCTCGATTCCAGCGGATGCCAAATCCGCTCGATTGAGCTGGTTCGACTACATTCACAACCACGGTACGGAGTATTTCGATCCATCCCAGCAATACCGGGTGGAGATTCAGGATCTGGAAGGCCAGATCTTGGAGGTTGCGTTCTCGACCCAGCCGGGAGACCCGCTCAGCACGGAGTGGACCCAGCATGAATACGATCTCACAGCCTTCCGTGGGCGGACAGTGCGATTGATGTTCGCGGAGCGGGACAGCCTGGGTTTCATCAATGTGGGCGTGGACAAGGTGAGCGTGGAACTGGGCAGCACGGGCGTAACCGAATTCGAAGTGTTCGTGGGAACCAACACTCCGTTAAGCACTCTGAACCGCATCGGACGGGTGAACACCAACTCGATCTATCTCACCAATCTTCCTCCCCTCCAGACGTTCTATTGGCAAGTGGCAGCCATTCGAGGCGAGGCCACCACCCTGAGCCCGATCTGGCGGTTTGAAACGCGCAGCGTTGGGCAACTCCATCGCTTCGGATGGGAACCGGTGACCAGCGGACTCCTGAATGGCGACCCCATCCAAGCCCGGCTGACGGCCCAGGATGAGTTCGGACTCACCGTCACCAACTTCGCGGGAGAGGTGGAACTCCGCTGCGCCATAGGGCCTGCGACGTCGGACAGCGTCCTGATTACCGAAATCGATCCGGGCCGAGATGATCAGGCTGAATTCACCAACGTGAGTCCAGGCCCGGTCGATGTCGGGGGCTGGCGGATCACCTTCTTCGACCTGAGCCGTTGGCCCTCTCCCAAGCGAGCCCTGATCATTCCGGCCAACACATTGATCGCTCCCGGGAAGACCTTTTCGATTCGCGAAGGAGGGCGAGCGCCGGGCAGCTTCCCCGATTTCCGGCTGGGAACGAACGTCAACTGGGGCTTCCTGTCCGTAGGACAGCCGGTAGCAGTTCTGGTCCAGGACGCATCCGGAAACTTGGTCGACTTTGCCACGGCGGTGGACGCAGATCCGACGCTCATTCAGCAGCCCGTCCGGATCCCGCCATTGGGGTGGAGTGGCAGTCCCCTTCCCCCGATCACCAGCCAAACCAACACCTGGCAACGGATCGGGAACCGAAATCACCAATCGGCCCAAGATTGGGTTATCGCCCCCAGAACTTTCGGAACTCTCAACCCAGGTCTCCAACTTCCCTTCGAGCCCGGCACCCCTGCGACCATTACTCCTGACCGAGCGACGCACTTCACCAATGGAGTGTGGTCCGGAACCCTCACTCTCAATGGGGTGGGCTCGCCCCTGGTGCTCTGGGCCTTTGATCGTCTAGGACATGCCGGCCGATCAGGAGAATTCTCAGTGGAGGCCCCCAATGATCTAGTCCTGGACCAAACCTCCAAGCCAGCCTCGGCGTTTCTAGACCAAACGTTTGTGGTCAGCTACACCATCACCAACACCGGCCCAACACCGTTCGAACACGTGAATTGGTCAGCCAAGCTGCCGGCCGGTTTGGAGCTGGTTGACCGGAACGCCAGCCAAGGGGACTGGGAAACGACGGCGGAGGGAGTTCAGTGCCGAGTGGGCCGATTGGACGCTGGAGGTGCAGTGCTGCTGAGGATCGGCCTGCGGGGGCTCCAGCCCGGGCATTACCAACTCGCCAGCGCCGTAAGGTCGGCAACCCCCGAAGCGCACCTGGCCAATAACGAGCTGACGACCCGATTCGATGTAAATCCACCCCTACTGGTGATCGGGGATACAACCGTCGCTGAAGGGGACTCGGGAACCAACTTCGCACAGTTCAGAGTTCGTCTCTCCGCTCCGGTAAAACGTTTGGTGACGGTTCACTACCGTAGCGAGGACGATGGCGCCAAAGCCGGGTCGGACTATCTCGCGGCCAGTGGCACTCTGACTTTCCCAGCCGGAACAACCAATCAGACAATCCTCGTGCCGGTCCTCGGCGATACGCTCTACGAGGTGCAGGAACGGTTCCTCGTCCGACTCGACTCCCCGTCCGAAGCACTCCTCGGTGACGCCGAGGGCCGATGCTCCATCGCGGAAGAGGAAACAGAACCCCGACTGGTCGTCGAGGATCTGGCGGTCGGCGAGCGCAACGGCAGCGATGCCGTCACGGCCCGAGTCTCGGTCCAGCTCACCGGACAGCACAGCCAGGATGTGGCAGTCACCTACTTCACCCAGGACGGAACCGCTCGCCGGGTGGGAGACTACCTGGCGCAGCGCGGGCAACTCGTATTCCGGGTGGGGGAGACTCAGCATTGGGTCATGGTTCCCATCGTGGCGGACCAGAGGCCGGAGCCCACCGAAACCTTCAGCATCCTACTGACCAACTCCTTGGGCGTCGCCATCTCCAGACCAGCCGGGTTGGTGACCATCCTCGACGATGATAGTGACCGCCTCAATCTATTGTCCTGGTCGTCCATCGCATCGACCCAAGAGGTGCAGAGGCCGTTCCGGGTCAGCTTAACCGCGCTGGACAGCCTCGGAAACGTCGTCAGAAGCTTCGAAGGACCCGCGCACATCAGGGGCATCGCGTCACGACGGCAGTCTGGCCCCACGGGCGGAAGCAATGCGTGGCAGTTCCCCCTCCGCACCTATTTTCACGATGCGAGGTCGCAATTCATCTACCTTCCGGAGGACTTAGGCGGAGCCGGCACCGTGCGAGCCCTGTCCCTGCCGATCGAGACCACCCCCGGGCAGAAGCTGGAGAATTTCGTCCTGCGAATTAAATCCACTCCGCTTCGCGAGTTCGGCAGCCGGGACTGGGAGGAGGGAAACTGGCAGGTCGTTTTTCATCAAGATCTGTTGGTGACCGACCCTGGGGACCTGAAGCTGCGCTTCGACATCCCGTTCTTCCATGACGGGATGAGCTCCGTCGCCATCGACATCAGTTTTGACAACAGTTCTTACAGCGAGGATGGGCTGTGTCGCTCGGTGGAGACCGCCGGGATCCGAGGGCGGGTGTTTGAATCGGACAGCGCATTTGGGTCCCCCCTAGAGTGGCGAGCCCAAACGCCGCCAGCGGAATTGGTCAGCCAAGTGCCGGAAATCCGGTTTTGGATCGACGAGGAGATTCCGATCCTCCCACCGCTCACCGGCGCGTTTGAACAAGGCGTCTGGACGGGGGAGATCACCGTTCCTGCCAGGGCCGAGGGCCTGATTTTGGAAGCCTCCGTGCGCGAAGGCATCACGGGAATCAGCGACCAGTTTAGTGTCATTCCGAGCACGGTGCCGCCGCAAGGACCCTTGATCACGCGCTTCCAAATCCAAGCCACCGACGTGATCTTGGAATTTTTGGGCGACCCGGACCATCGCTACCAACTCGAGAACACCGATCGGCTGACCCTGCCCATTTGGGAGGCGGTGGGAGCCCAGGTCGAGGGGTCGGCTTCGGGAACGACCGTCGTCGTGACCGGGGGAGCGCAACATGCTCGCCGCTTCTATCGGGTACGCCAGCTCCCTTGACTCCGGTTTTGAGCATCGATACGGTTCCGTCGCATGAATCAGCGCCGTTTTGCGTGGCTGGGTATTCTTTTGGTCTGGTTAGCGTTCCCGTATCGCTCACCAGCCCCTCTGATTTACACCCCGGGTGAGGGTTGGCGGTACGAAAAGGCGGGGGGCGAAGGGAAATGGGTAAGAACCCGCGCCAAGGACCAACTCGAAGTCGCTCAAAAGGCCTTTGACGCCAAAGACTTCTCCACCGCGCGCAAAGCCGCACGCCGCACGGTCGCCTCCTGGCCATTTTCGGACTATGCACCTCAGGCCCAATACCTTGTAGCCAAGAGCGAGGAGGCACTTGGAAACGACGAGAAGGCTTTCAAAGCCTATCAGAAGTTGGTCGAAAAGTACCCACGGATCGACAACTACGACGAGGCTCTCAAGCAACAGTTCGAGATCGCAAATCGCTTCCTGGCCGGGAAATACTTCAAGGTCTTTGGCCTGATCCCCCTCTTTCCTTCGATGGACCGAACCATCAAGTATTACAACCAGATCGTCAAAAGCGGGCCCTACAGCAGCGTGGGACCTCAGGCTCAGATGAATATCGGAGCCGCACATGAGAATAAATGGATTAAAGCTTACCCCGAAGCGGCCCATGCCTATGAGCGGGTGGCGGACCGCTATAGCGATCAACCTATTGCTGGAGAGGCCCTCTTCAAGGCCGGGCAAGCGTACCTGAAACAAGCCAAGACGGCCGAATACGACCAAAGTGTTTCCTCACAGGCCATCGCGACATTCTCGGACTTTAACACGCTGTTCCCTGATCACGAAAAGGCGGCTGAAGCCAAATCGGCCATCAACTCCCTGCGCACCGAGCAGGCCCGCGGCAGTTTCCAGATCGCACGCTACTACGAGAAGCGGGGCCGCTGGGAAGGAGCCCAAATCTACTTCAACGAAGTGCTCATCAAGGATCCGGACTCCAAGCTGGCCGAAGAAGCCCGCCGTCGGATCGAGGAAATCAAGAAGCGGGTTCAGAAATGAACAGTGTCCGCCGACAGGAATCGCGCGGCGTCACCTCTGCCATGGGGGCTTGGGTCCTCGGGTTAGCCCTGCTCTCGACCGGCTGTGCCGGATACCGACTGGGGCCAACGAATGAGCGCCAATCGGGAGCGCGCAGCATTCAGGTCAACCCCTTCGTCAACCAGACTATCGAACCACGCCTCGGCGATGCGTTCGGGCAAGCGCTACGGAAATCCTTGCAGCAGGACGCCACCTACCGACTGGATACCCATAACACCGGAGATATCATCGTTACGGGGGTGATCACGGACTACCAGCGAAGCCATGTCTCTTTCGATCCGCGGGACATTATCACCCCGCGCGACTACCAGTTGGTGGTGAAGGCCAACGTCGTCGCGACCGAACGCGGCACGGGTAAGGTGTTGGTAAATCGAGAGATCTCAGGACACACCACCGTCCGGGTGGGCACGGATCTGAACAGTGCCGAGCATCAATCCGTTCCCCTGCTCGCCGAATCGCTGGCTCGCAAAGCCACCTCCCTGCTAGCCGACGGCGACTGGTAGGAGGGGTCTGCGCCGACAGGCTCATCTCTTCAGTTTACAAAACACGGCTTTTGTGCTGAATATCACTTCAATCATGAAGTGCAACACCCTTGGACGAGTTTTCTCTCCCCGGCCTGATTCGACGCCCGACCAGGCCTCCTCACGAGCAACCAGGCCAAACGGTTTCTCCTGGTGTTCCACAGTCGCAGCCAAAGGCTGGATCGCAGCGGTCAGCACCGCTCTGGCATCGTTGAGTGCGCAGGCGGCCGTGAACCTCCCGGTCAATGTTGCTCGGGACTGGAATCAGGAGATCCTGACCGCCATCCGAATCGATCGCCCTCATCCCCCGGTTCATGCCCGCAACTTGTTCAGCTTGTCGACCGCGATGTACGATGCGTGGGCGGCCTACGATTCCGTATCGGTCGGGTTCATCTATCACCACAAACACACGGCCGAAGACCGCGAAGCGGCCCGGCGCGAAGCCATCAGCTATGCCGCCTACCAGATCCTCCGGGAACGATTCGCACTGTCCGTCAACGCACCCACCAGCCTGGCCGCGCTCGATGCGCGGATGGCGTCGTTAGGCTACGACAAGGATGTCACCACCGTGACACCTTCCACCCCGGCCGGAGTGGGCAACGCGGTAGCCAAGGCGGTCTCCGCCTGGTTCCTGAACGACGGCAGCCGACAGCTGGAGGGGTATCGGGACTTTCCCGCTGCGCAAGGCGGGTATACCTCGGTGAATCCTTTCTTGATGACCGGGATGCGAGGAGCGTTTCCATTCGATGTGAACCGCTGGCAGCCCTTGGCGATCGCCGACGGCTTCGATGACAACGGCCTTCCTAACGGACCCATTCAACAATATGTGGGGTCCCAATGGCCGCGAGTGCGGCCCTTCGCGCTCGACCGCGAGGATGCCTCCAAACCGTGGATCGACCCAGGGCCTCCTCCGTTCTTGGATGGAGAGGGGGATGCCGGATTCCGCAGCAGCGTGGTGGCGATGATTCGCGCCAGCAGCGAATTGAGTCCCGACGACGGCATGACGGTGGATATCTCGCCCGGGGCCATCGGAAACAACAGCCTGGGCGCGCAGGATGGGAGGGGACACAGGATCAACCCGATCACTCGACAACCTTATGCCCCCAACGTCGTCAAGCGAGGCGATTTCGGACGAGTAGTGGCGGAGTATTGGGCGGATGGCCCGAACTCGGAAACACCCCCCGGCCATTGGAATCTTCTGGCCAACGAGGTGGGTAGCCACCCGCTGTTGGTGCGTCGCGTCGGAGGCACCGGACCGATCGTCGACGAACTGGAGTGGCATGTGAAACTCTACTTCGCCTTGAATGCCGCCGTTCACGATGCGGCGTGCGCAGCCTGGGCAGCTAAGCGGTATTACGATGCCTGGCGCCCGATCACCGCCGTCCGCTACATGGGCCAGCTTGGACAATCAAGCGATCCCTTTAGCCCCTCCTATCATCCGAAGGGACTGCCATTACTTCCTGGGCTCATCGAGCTTGTAACGCCGGACTCAGCCCGAGCGGGCGGACGTCATGCCGGCTTGCCCGCTGGCAAAGTGGTCATTCGATCCTGGCCAGGGGGTCCAGCGGATCCGAAGACCCAGTATGGAGGGGTGAAGTGGATCCTGCCGGGCGATTGGCTGCCCTACCAGAAGGCCAGCTTTGTCACTCCTGCCTTCCCGGGATACATCTCCGGTCACAGCACTTTCAGCCGATCGGCGGCCTCGGTGCTCGCGGCGTTCACCGGATCTCCCTTCTTTCCTGGCGGGATGGGTGGCTTCCTCGCAGGTACCAACTATCTCGGGTTCGAGATCGGGCCTTCCGAGCCGGTTCAACTTCAATGGGCAACCTACTTTGACGCTGCCGATCAGGCTGGAATTTCGCGAATCTACGGCGGGATTCATCCTCCGGTGGATGATTTTGCGGGCAGGAAAGTAGGATCCCAATGTGGCAAGGGAGTGTGGACGATTGCTCAAAAATACTTCAATGGCTCAATCCTCCGACCGCAGGTCGTGTTGGAGCTATCCAAGCTCAACGAGCAGGAATGCGCGGTTCGTTACAACACCCAACGCGGATTCTACTACAAACTGCAGTCGTCGTCCGGCATCGATAAGCCCTTTGTCGACGAGGTTTCTGGCGGATTCGGGCTGGCCTATGATGCCTCTGTATCGGTGACCAACGGCTTCGGTCCCGAACGGCGCTTCTTTCGCGTGCTGAGCAGCCCCACGCCCTGAGGCTTGAGGGCCCGGCTCGAACCCGCAAGGTTCACAGACATTGGATAGACGGGGGTGCGAGCACCCCCGGAACCGTCAAAAACTCGGAGCATCGCGCAGCGATGCCACCGGCTTCTGAGGCTTGCGTCACTCCGACTCAAAGAACCCGACCAGGTCCATCGTCCATAATGGCTTGACCCCAGTATGTTCCGACGGTCATTTTGGGCTCTGTGCGAAGGACTCTCATTTTACCACTCCTACTCGCGACGGTCACCGCGTTTGGAGTCAATACCGCCCCTGAGGAATCCGTCATCCAGATCTACAACTTCAGCCAATCCGTCATGTGGGATGCCCCCTGGCGGTTTGAGCCGGTGAGACGCAGCTCGGGAACGGGCTTTGTCATCCAAGGAAAAAAAATCCTTACCAATGCTCATGTGGTGAGCTGGGCGAAACAGATCCTGGTTCGACGTTACCAAAATCCGCGGCCCTACCCCGCCAAGGTCACCTACATCGGCCACGATTGCGACCTGGCCGTACTAGAGGTGGAGGACGAAAGCTTCTTCACCGGGATGGAGCCGCTTACCATTGGCGAGATGCCAAAGGTCCGCTCGACGGTGGTGACCTATGGCTACCCTGCGGGTGGAGAGCAGATCTCCTACACTCGTGGCGTGGTCTCCCGAGTCGAGTTGCAGAATTATGTTCACGCCGGCAATCGCTCCTTGCTGGGGGTTCAAACCGATGCCGCCATCAACCCGGGAAACAGCGGCGGACCGGTGATCCAGGAAGGACTCGTGGTCGGCGTGGCCTTCCAAGGTGCCACTGGTCTCGAAAACACCGGTTTCTTCATCCCTCCCCAAGTCATCGATCACTTTTTGAAGGACATCCAGGATGGCACTTACCATGGGTTCCCCTATGCCGGCATCCGGACGGTGTCGCTGCAGAACCCAGCCCATCGTCGCGCCCTGAAACTATCTCCGGAGGGTCCGGGCGCCCGCATCGATGCACTGCTGCCGGCATCAGCCGCCAAGGGTATCCTGCAGGAGGACGATGTGATCCTCAAGATCGGACGATTTGAGGTCGGCAGCGATGCGACGATCCTCTACGAGGGGAACCGGCTTCACATGACCGCGGCGCTGCAGGGGGCGCAGCATGGCGACAAAGTAGCGATGAAGATCTGGCGTCAGGGCGAGGAGAAAGAGGTCGAGGTGCCCATGAGGATCAACGATCAAGAAAAGATGGTGAGCAATCAATATGACGTGCTCCCCCGCTACTTCGTTTATGGGGGATTGGTCTTCACACCACTGAGCCTGGACTATCTCAAAACCTTCGGACGAAACTGGTCGGACGCTGCCAATGCCGAACTCGTTTACGAGCTTTACTACCGACGCACCGAGCGGCCCGAGATCGTGCGCCCCGAGCCGATCGTCCTGGCGACAACGTTGTCGCATCCCGTCAATGCAAACATGAAGATCCAGGGACGGAGCCTGGTCTCGAAGATCAACGGCAAATCGATCACCAAACTCGAGGATGTGATAGAAGCGTTTGCGCAAGGCACGAAAGCCCAACACTTGATCGAGTTCGCGCCCAACAACTCCATGGAATGCCTCTCCAAATCAGAGGCCGACGAAGCCAATCGCGAAATCCTGAAAACCTATGGGGTTTCCAAGGACCGCCGCCTATGAATTCTGCACGATCTCTCCTCGCCCTGACCTTGACCTGCCTGGCCTTGGTTCTTCCGCAGCCAGGCCTCGCTAAATCCACCAAGGAGGCAGGTGGCGGCGTCTTACAAGACTCACTGGTGGAATTGGAAGTGAACCGCAAGGTCTATGACTTTCAGATGCCCTGGAACAAGAGCAGCGGCAGCGTCCGCAAGAGCGGCTTGATCCTGGGCGGCGCCGAAGTGCTGACCACGGCCGACGGACTCTCCGACCAGACACTGATCCGCGTGCAACGCGGTGGCCGTGGCGCCTGGAGCGAAGCCGAGCTGATTTGGGTGGATTATCACGCCAACCTGGCCGTGGTCGCGGTCAAGGACTTGGCCTTTCTGAAGGGGACCAAGGCGGCGGAGTGGGCCACAAAACTAAGCACCGGCGATGAATATCAAATCCACCGTTGGCGCAGTGGCAATTTAGAGGTTCGCAAAGCGGAGCTGAATCAATTCGTCATCACCGAAGCCAAGCTGAGCTTCATCACACCAGCGCAGATGGAACTCTCGAGCGACATCACCGGTGTCGGCTGGGGAGAACCGGTCATGACGGGAACCAAAGTCGCGGGTCTGGTCACCTCCCAGACCAGAAATCTCGGTCTGGCCACTCCGGCACCCTTTATCCGCTCCATCCTGGAAGCCCGCAAGAAGGGGACTTACCGGGGACTGGGCTATTTCGACTTCGTCTGGCAGCCAACCGAGAATCCCGCAGTCCATCGCTATCTGGGCGTGACCGGCGAACCCAAGGGGGTGGTCGTGATCGAAGGATCCAAGGAACTGGGTCAGACCAATTTGATCAAAGCCAAGGATCTCATCCTCCAGGTGGATGGCTTCGACATCGACACCCAGGGCAACTACATGGATCCGATGTATGGACATCTCCTGCTCGAGAATCTGGCGACCCGCAACCGTTGGGCTGGCGATGAGGTGAAAATTCGAGTTTGGCGGGATGGGAAAGCTCTCGAGATCCAATACCGCCTCCCCCAGGCTGATTTCGAGAAACATCTTCTTCCCGAAAATCTCTTCGACCGCGAGCCTGAATACCTGGTCATGGGTGGGCTGGTATTCCAGCCGCTGACGGGCCAATATCTGAGAAGCTGGGGAGAAGATTGGAAACGACGCGCGCCCTTCCGCCTGGTCTATTACAACAACGAGCCGGCGACCGAGAACCGTCCCGGCTTGGTGGTGCTCTCGAACGTTCTGCCGGACATCTACAATCTGGGGTATCAGGACACCCGGCTGCTGGTCATCGACTCCGTTAACGGCAAGAAGATCAGCCGTCTGGCCGACCTGGCGAAGGCCTTTCAGGAACCCAAAGAGGGCTTTCATCGGATTGAATACATGCAAGGAGACTCCCTGCGCCGAATGGTGCTGGACGCCACCACCGCAGCCCGAGCCACCCGGCGAGTGATGGAGACCTACGGGATCGAGGAAGATCGGGTCATTCACGAGCCCAAAAAGAACCGGTAGAGCGCAGCCAAGCCAAGGTGCCTGAGAATCGTGAGCCTTGATCTGCCATCGCCGACTCACGTCTCCCTGCCGAGGGCTGCGTGGGGTATCCTCAGATTGGGGTGCGTGCTCGGTTGGTTGGGACTGTCGCTCATACCGTCAGTCGGAGCCCTGGTTGACGTGTCGGTCAGCGACTCCCCGGACCCGGTTATCGTTGGTAACCAGCTCACCTACACGATCAACGTGACCAATGTCTCCGGGGTGACCCTCACCAACCTGGTGGTCACCAACCGACTCTCTGGCGCGTTCACCTACGACTCTGCCAACACCAACAACGGACCGGTTGTCCTGACCAACGGAACCTTGCGCTTTCTGGTCAACCGCTTGGCGAACTCCTCGAATGTTGCCCTTACTTTCAACGGTCGACCCGCTCTCCTGGGACAGCTGACCAACTCGGTAAGCATCACCACCACCAACAGCTTTCTGCCGGAAACCAATCTCGTAGCCACCAGCGCCGTCGTAGCCGGGTTCTCCGATTTGTTGGTCAGCATCACAGCGCCGACCGGAAGCTTCATTCAAAACGACCAGCTGACCTATCGGCTGAATATCACCAACCAGGGGCCCAACACCGCCACCAACGTGATCCTGACAGGACAGTTCCCAGCGGGTGCCAGCGTCAGTTCGATAGCTCCGAGTAACGGAACTTTCACCGCGAGTTCCACCAATCTGAGCCTCACCTTAGGCTCCCTGGCCAGCGGCGCGGCGTCGTCGCTGCTTCTCACCCTGGCTCCCAGCGCTGCTGGCAACTTCTCGTTCGCCGCGCAAATCACCGCCGCCACTTTCCACGATTCCAATAGCACGAACAGCAGCGATGAGGTTGACCTCACCATCCAGGCCCCCATTGCGGCGAGCTTAGGTGTCTCTTTTTTGGTGCTCACCCAACAGTTCATTCCTCAGTCAGGGTTGATGATCCAAAGAGTGCGGTTGAGCAACGCCGGGGCGAGCGCCATTCCGGCCGCCAGGGTGCTGGTATCCGGGCTGACCAACCGAAGCACGACGGGAATCGCCGATCGCCTGGTGAATGCCGTGGGGACCAACCAGGGGTTGCCCTTTGTGCTCCATGGAGCGCCCTTGGCGGCAGGAAGCTCGGTGGATCTCACCCTGGAGTACTTCTTTCCCACCCGCACCCCCTACACGAATCTGGTACTCTCGGCGATCGCTGTCGCATCCTCGACCAACACGGTCCTCTCAACATCCCAGCCGATCAGCCTCCGGATCAGCAATGTCGTGGAGGCGGTTTGGATCGAGTTTGCGGCGATCTTGGGTCGGCGCTACTCGGTGCTCTACAGTGACACGCTCAACGCCACAAATTGGAACGTAGCCATGCCCAGCATCGTTGCGCCAGGCAATCGGGTTCAATGGCTCGACGAGGGGCCGCCAAAAACATTGAGCAAACCGCTCTCGGGGGGCAGCAATCGCTTCTATCGGGTCATCGAATCACCCTGAACCGCATGCTACCGTCCTCGTCAACCCAATCTCGATGGTTTTCGGGCGGCCTGGCCGCCCTATGCATCGGCACCCCGCCCGCCATGGCCCAGATTACCGAGGATTGGAGCCGTCACTTCCGACTCGGGGCCCAGGTCGCCTTGAACTTGAAAGCGGACTTCAAGATCGGTGGACAGTTCGGTGTGAGCGGCAGCAACCCCGGCTCCGTCGGCACGCGGGGACAGGAACGGATCTTCGATGATGGCTATGTGCGGGTGGACGATACCGGCAACGCGGGTGGGTATACCACCGAGTGGGGTTACGAGAACCCCGCCCAATACGATGCGGCGAACAATCGCCTGTTGATGCACTCCACCGAGTCGTTCGCCACCCAGGACAACGAGATTACTCGCGATGGAGGACCGCAAGTCGGATTGGATCTGGCCTACGGCACCGAGCTGCTGTTGTGGGGACGAACCCTCATCGGATGGGACTTCGGTTTCAGTTACCTCCCCATCAACATCGAGGACAACCGGCCTTTGCAGGCCACCCTCTCGCGTCGACAGTATTGGTTTTCGACCGACGGCATCACCTTTTTCCCAGACGCGCCCTACCAAGGAGGAACCGGCGGCACGGGCCCGGCGATCGATGACCTGGCCCAGGACGGTGGATTAGAAGCGCCCATCAGTGGGATCATTCGCGGCACGCGTGAACTCGACCTCACTCTCTACAACTTCCGATTAGGCCCAACTTTTTATTGGGATCTGGGAAGACGCTGGTCCCTGCAGTCCAGCCTGGGTGTTGCGATGGGTCTGATCACCGGCGATTACGCCTTTAACGAGCGGGCCACCACGTCGAACGGTGGGACAGCGCTTAATTCCGGCAGTATTGGAACGACCGATGTCGTTTTCGGAGGCTATGCGAACACCACCCTGCTCTGGCATACCAGCCAGCGCGCGGATCTGTTCGTCGGAGCCCAGTTCATGACTCTCGGTGACAGCCAAGTACGTGAGGAGCAAGGCGGGAGGGCGGCGAGGTTGGAGATGGGACGAGGGATTTATCTCTCGGCGGGCGTAAACTGGGCGTTTTGAGCAGAACGAGCGGTCGGACAATCGGCGGGCTCAGTTCTCGGCCGGGCCGTCGATCCGCTCCCCGTCCATCCGGTAAATGCCAACCAGGTAGCCGTTCTCACGCATCTCGCCCACATAGAGCTTTCCATACAGCGTGATGGCCTGATCCATGATCGGACGCACCCCTTCGCCCAGCATCTTGACGCTGACCCACTCGTTGATCTTGGGAACCGCGCCGTAACAGCACATCGACTGGTCGCGCATGATCAGCATCTCCGTCACCTTTCCACCCTCCACCTTCAGCGGCAGCATGAAGCCCTTGAGCGCGATGCGCTTTTGGTCAAAGGACATGACGGTCTGGGGAATCTGTTCAGCGGTTCGGGAAGCAACCTGGGCGGCATTGGTGTTGCTCGATTGTAGAATGTCGTCCGTCACCTCAAAGTTGAAAGCAGACAGGCGGTCGAAGCCAACTCCCAAAAACCCATCCACCAGCTTCGGCGGCTCTGAAGTCGCCGAGATCAGGTTGGTCGGCGAAAGCGTCGCGGAACCGAGCACCGGTCCGGCCGGGGGAATGACCGGGGAGATATTGGTCGAAGCGTTGCTCACAACTGAGGAAGAGCCGATGACCGAAGCCGGGGCCGCAGCGGTCGTGACGGTGGGTTGGATCAGTTCACCTTGAACCGGGGCAGGCGGGGAGGACTTCGCAGACTCAACAGCGGGGCGCGAATCACACCCGGCGAGCAAACCCAATCCCAGGACCATCGCCGTCCAGGAAACCATCTGGCGGACAGGCATGCATTCCAGCGGTTTGTTCATCAGTGTTCTCACAGAAAAGTAACCTATCGTAGGCCAGCCAATCCGGCAAGAGCGCTTCCCGAACTCTCAGAGTGAGGTTTGCCGCAACTCGCCCTTAAGCACTTTGCCAGTGGCGTTGCGGGGCAAAGCTGCCAGGTGAACCACTCTCCGGGGGACCTTATAGTCCGCCAACTTGTCCCGCAAAAATGCCACCACCGCCCTCTCATCAATCGAGGCCCCTTCGTTGGCCACGACGAAAGCAACCGGCATCTCGCCCTTGCGAGGATCCTGGAGCCCCACCACCGCCGCTTCCTTGACGCCCGGATACTGATAGATGACCTCCTCGATCTCACGCGGATAGACATTGATGCCATTCACCAGAAGCATGTCCTTCTTGCGATCAGTGATGTAAAAATAGCCATCGGTGTCACGATGACCAACGTCACCCGTGCGCAGCCACCCTTTCACCAAGGCCTTCGCCGTCTCCTCCGGCTGGTTCCAATAGCCAACCATGACATTGGCGCCGCGAACACAGATCTCCCCCGTGGCACCTGGTCCCAGGATCTGACCGTCCTCGTCCTGAACTGAAACCTCAACATCGGGGATCGGGATTCCAATCGAGCCCGGCTTCCAAGGGCCCCGGATCGGGTTGATGCTGACCACCGGACTCGCCTCGCTAAGCCCGTACCCCTCCAGCAAGGGAATCCCCGCCACCTTCTCGTTGAACTCCCGAAGAATCTCCCCAGGCAAAGGGGCCGCTCCGCTGATGCAGATCCGGACCGGAAATCCGGGCGGCACTCCCGCCACCGCTAAGGTTCGGAAAAATTGCGGGATCGCTGGCAAGATTGTTCCACCCCGAAGCATGATTTCCTGGAGAATATTCTTCGCCGGATGAAGCGACCGCACGAGCAGGATCGACCCTCCCACGAGCAGCGGCAACAACAACCCAACGGTCATCATAAAACTGTGAAAAAGCGGCAGCAGAACAATGAATCGGTCCGAGTCCACCGCCTGCAAAACCTGCCGGCAGCTCTCGACATTGGCCAGCAGGTTGGAATGGGTCAGCATCGCACCCTTGGATTTGCCGGTTGTTCCAGACGTATAAATGATCACCGCCAAGTCCTCAGGGCACCGCGTCACATTGGCACAGCAGTTTCCTCGGGGAAGCACGGCTAGTTCCTCGATGGTCAGCACCTTGAGGCTCGGACGGCGAGGTAGCAACCGGACCCATTGATCTCGAGTCGCCTCCTCGGCCACCAACACATCGATCCCGGCATCATTGAGAATATGAAGCACTTCCTCCGGCTTCAGAAAGTTATTGATCGGCACAAGCACGCCCCCAATCCAGAGGATGCCAAGGGCTACCGCCGCAAACTCGGGACAATTTCGCAGCCAAACTGCAACTCGATCACCCTCCTTGACCTGGAATAGGGTCTGCAAGGCCGATCCGGCAGTGCAAACCCGTTCCTGCATCATTTGATAGGTGAATTCGGTTTCGCCCCAGAAGAGAGCGGGAGATTGACTGTGGCGGCGGGTGCTCTGGTCGAAAGCAATCGCGAGGTTCATGGCGGAGGGTGTGATCAATTCATCGCATTCAAGCGTGACTGCCAGGAATATTCAAGTGCGGAGCGATACCCTTCCCCAGCAGGCCCTGAAGTGGGTCGCCGAAACTGCCGATGGAATCAAGCAGTCGGAGTCGAACGGGCATAGCCCGAAGATTAGGGAGGATGAGCCATACCCACTCAATGATGTTGAACCGGTCCGAAGCCGCCGAACGAGCAGCAGCTTGGCGAGCGTTGAGGCTTTTCACCACCCCAAGTTGCATCCTGCTCACACGCCTGCTGCTGATACTGATCTGCGCGCCCACCACTCAAGCCGCCCCTTACCGACTCGGCCTCGGGGTCTACTCTTCGCAGAAGCCGAAGGACGCCGCTGCGCATTATCTCCCCTTCACCAAAGCCTTGCAGACGGCCCTGTCCCAACGCTTTGAGCAACCTGTAGAGGTCTATCTGTCGGTGATGCGAACCTACGAGGACGGGGAGCGCTTCCTTCAGGAAGGAGATGTCGATTTTTTAGAACTCGGCGCAGCGAACTATGTGCTGGCCAGGAAAAAAAATCCCGACCTGGAGCTGCTCGCGGTCCGGAGTCCAAGCGATGCCAATCTACTCGCGGGGGTGATCTGCGTTCGCAGCAACAGCAACATCGCCACCGTGAAGGATCTGAAGGGTAAATCAATCGCGTTTGGCAATAGCCGGTCAACGACCGGTCATTTTCTATCGCAACAACACCTGGTTGAGTTGGGCATCCTCGCCAAGGACTTCGCCAGACAAACCCATCTCGGAAGCCACCGCGAAGTGGCAGCGGCGGTCGCGTCTGGCCAATACGACGCCGGAGCGCTCAACATGATCGAATTCGAGCAGGCGCTTCGCAATGGGCATCACCTCAGGATTCTCAGCCGCTTCCGCAACTTCGGCCGACCCTGGGTCTGCCGTTCGGCGCTTCCGGTCAAGCTGAAGCAAGCTTTGAAACAGAGTTTGCTCGAGGTGCCACTTGTGCCGTCGATCGGCGCATCGGGAGATACCAACACCACCATCTTGGCGGCGGATGATGGTTACTTCGACGGTCTGCGCGAGGCGATGAAGACAGACGGTGTGTTCAACGGGAGGAGGAGACCTTGAAGGGCTCAGCCGTAACGACCCTCGATATAGTCCGCCGTTTTGGGATTGCGCGGGGTCAGGAATAGGTCCTCGGTGCGGGCGTGCTCAATCACCTCGCCCAAGAGCATAAAGATGCATTCGTCGCTGGTTCGCCTCGCCTGCGCCATGTTGTGAGTCACAATCACGATGGTATAGCGCCCCTTCAGGCCAAACATCAGCTCCTCAATCGCTCGAGTCCCCTCAACATCCAAGGCGCTGCAGGGCTCGTCCATCAAGATGATCTCCGGCTTCAGCGGAAGCAGCCGGGCGATGCAGAGTTTCTGTTGCTGCTCCAACTGCAGCGAGGTGGCACGCTGTTGAAGCCGATCCTTCAAATCCTTCCACAGCCCTACCTCGGTGAGGGCTCGCTCCACCGCTTCATCGAGCGCGCTTTTGGAAGGAGTGTTCTCGTTGTGAATGCGGAGCCCAAACACCACGTTTTCGTAAACGGAAATAGGCAGGGGATTCGGACGCTGGAACACCATCCCAACGCTCTTCCGAAGCTCGATCAGCGAGACGTCGGGGTCATAGATGTTTTTCTCCAGCAGCCGGATTTCTCCGGTTGTCGTCACGTAGCCGTAACGCTCGTTGACCCGGTTAAAGCAACGCAACAAAGTGGTTTTTCCGCAGCCGCTTGGGCCGATGAGCGACGTGATGATCCCTCGCTTGAAGTTCGCAGTGACGTTCTTGAGAGCCTGGAACTTGGCGTACCAGAGGCAGAGATCCTTGGTGGTGATCCCGTAGGAAACCTGGGTCGAGGCGGGGTTGGAATCGAGTGTCATATGGCTCATCCGAAGATCCCGTTGACGTATTCGTAGGTCCGCCGATCCGGCGGATTGGGCCCAAACATCACCTCCGTGCTGCAAAGATCGATGATCTCCCCGTTCCACAAAAACATGGTGCGCGCGGCCAGCCGGCGGGCTTGCTGCACCAGGTTAGTCACCAGGATGATGGTCATCTCCTGCTTCAGTTCCTTGAGCACGTCTTCGATGCGCATGGTGGTGACAGGATCGATGGCGATGCTAAATTCGTCGAGGCACAGGATATCAGGCTGATGCGAGAGAGCGCGCGCGATGGTGAGCCGTTGTTGCTGACCTCCGCTGAGCTTGGTGCCCAGGCTGTCAAGCCGGTCCTTGACCTCATCCCACAGCGCCGCCTGCCGCAGGCACTTCTCAACCAGGGCATCAAGCTCACCCTTGTTGTTCATTCCTGAGGTTCTGGGCGCGAATGCAACATTGTCGTAGATGCTCAACGGAAGCCCCACCGGCAGAGGCGCAACCATGCCGATCTTTCGACGCAGCCCGTAAACGTCACGGGTGTCGGCCACGCTCTCCCCGTCCACTTGGATCGTTCCAGTGAACTTAGCGCCAGCCGTGAAATCGATCGTTCGATTGATGCATCTCAGCAGGGAAGTCTTGCCCGACTGCGCCGGCCCGATGATCCCAAAGATCTCGTTCTCGTAGATATCGAAGGTGATGCCATGGATGACCTCCTTGGGGCCATAGCTCAACCGTAGATCTTTGACCTCGATCTTTTTCACTCCGACGCCGGCCGTTGGTGTAGGGTCGATGTTTACCATTTTTTTCGTGAGCGGAGGTAGACTCGGAAAATGATCGCCGTGGCGTTCACCAAAAGCACCGTGCCGAGGAGCGTCACGGCGATGGCGTACGGAAGCGCTTCCGGGGCGTTGGTGACCTGGGTCGTGACTGTGTAGAGGTGCATCGACAGAGCCATGCACTGGTCCTTGATGCCATAGGCGAAGAGATTCCCCTCAGCGATGTTCCGATAAAATACGGCACCCGTGAACATGATCGGAGCCGTCTCCCCGGCGGTCCGGCTGACCTGCAGAATGACGCCCGTGAGAATGCCGCTGATGCTATTCGGCAACACGATGGTCTTGATGGTCTGCCAGCGGGTGGCTCCCACGTTCCAACAGGCCTCTCGAAAGCTGACCGGAACCGAAGCCAAGGCCTCCCGAGTCGAAGCGATCACCACGGGAAGGGTCATAATGGCCAGGGTGAGCGAAGCGGCCAGAATCGAACGGTCAAGCTTGGCAAACAGCACGAAGGCGCCCAGGCCGAAGAGCGCATGGACGATGCTCGGCACTCCCGCAAGGTTCACGACCGCGAGTTGCACTACCCGGGTGAACCAGTTGTCCTTGGCATACTCATTCAGGTAAACTGCCGCGAGAACACCGATCGGGGCGGAGATGAAGAGTGAGAGCACAACCAGGTAGATCGTCCCGAGCAACGCTGACCAAATCCCTCCTTTTCTCATCCCATTGGTGGGATTGGTGGTCAGGAAATCCCAGGACAAGAGAGGCATAGCCTTGATGACCAGGTAACCCACGATCAGCAGGAGGGGTATGATCATCGCCAAGGCCATCAGGCCAAAGATGTATTTGGCGAGGGTCTCGTTGCGGTGCTTCTTTCGAATAAAGGCCGTTTCGACGAACATGGCCGGGCTGGAAGGAGGAGTGGCGTTCATGAGTATGGGCTACTTTTTTCGGATCCCCTTCACAATCAGGTCAGCCGCCAGGTTGACCACGAACGTAATGCTGAACAGCAGAATCCCGATGAGGAACAGGACCCGGTAGTGGTCAGATCCCTGCGAAGTCTCGCCCAGCTCGGCGGCGATCGTGGCCGTCAGAGTTCGGACCGAATCGAAAATGCTATGGGGGATGTTGACCGAGTGACCAGTGGCCATCAACACCGTCATCGTCTCTCCCACCGCCCGGCCCACTCCCAGCAAAACCGCGGCCAGCAAACCGTTTTTCGCCGCCGGCAACAGCACCCGCCACACCAACTGCCAACGAGTGCATCCCAGGGCGATACCTGCCTCGCGATAGGAATCAGGCACCGCCTTCAAAGCATCTTCGCCGATGCTGACCATGATCGGGACGCTCATTAAGGCCAGAAGGATGGCCGCATTCAGCACGTTCAGGCCTACTTGAACATTGAAGACCTTTTGAATGACCACGTTCATCACCGTGAGGCCGATAAACCCCCAAACCACGCTGGGGATGGCGGCTAGCAGCTCGATGATGATCTTCAAGGTCTCCTTCATCTTCCGTCCGCAAAACTCCGAGATGAAGACCGCCGCCCCCAACCCAAAGGGTACCGCGATCACCATCGCCAGAACGGTGACGCTGAACGTTCCTACAATGAGCGCACCGACACCGTAGCGCGGCTGGTTCAGCGATGTGGGGTACCAGGTGGGAGTGAACAGAAACTTGCCGAGATCGAGTTTCCCGATAATCGGAGCCCCCTCGCGAAACACGAAGAAGAAGATGGCGAATACGAAGAGGATCGCGCTCATGCCGCATAGGCGTATCAGCGTTTCAATGATCCTCTCTCCGAGCATCGAGGTTCGCCCTCGTTCTCTTCGTTTACTCTTGGAATGAGCCATGGGTGCCTGCGGGTTTTTGAATAAGGTCTGTGGGTGCGCGTCCGCACCCTTCATCGAGGGAAGCTCAAGACCTGCGAGCCTCCCGGCCCCAGGTACAGCTGAAGAAGCAGATGGCTCCGGAAGCCGGACCGTGTCTTCTTTCGAAGCTTCCCATTTCATGTATCAGTTAGCTGAACGACTCTTCTCCCCTCGCCCTGGGGAGAAGATGGATCCTTCGCCCCAGGTGTCAGACCGGACGGAGGTTTATTTCTTAGGCAGCGGCACGTACCCGCTCTCTTTCACCACCACCTGACCCGCGTCGCTGATGACCCAGTCCAAATATTTTTGAACATGTGCGGCAGGCTGGCCGGGGGTGTACATGAACATCGGGCGGGCGATGGGATAGCTCTTGTCCCACGTGCTCTCAATGCTCGGCACCACATAGGATCCGCCCTTGGTCTTCGCCACTTTGAGAATCTTAACCTTGTCGGTGCTGTACCCCAGCCCGCTGTAGCCGATCGAGTTCGGAGTGCGCGCCACCAGCTCCACCACATCCTTCGAACCGTTCATGTCGCGGGATCCAAGCTTCATGTCGCTCTTCTTCCCAACCACCATTTCTCGGAAGTAATGGTAGGTTCCAGAATTGTTCTGACGACTAATCCGAATGATCTCCTCCCCGCCCGGCAAGGTGGCACCTAGCTGCGACCATTTTTCAATCTTGCCACCTTCTTTGTAAATCTCGCTCAGCTCCTCAACCGAGATTTCGGTCATGGGATTGCTGGGATGCACATAGATGGCCAAGGCATCGAAACCAACCAAGTATTCCTTCGGCTCGTGCCCATGTTTGGTCTTGGCCTTCTCTACTTCCTCGGGTTCGAGCGCGCGGCTGCAGTTGGCGATATCGCAGGTCCCATTGATCAGGGCGGCAACACCGATGCCCGATCCCCCGCCCGAGACCTCCACGGAGACCGTTGGATCAACGCTATGGTACTTCTCGGCCCATGCCTGGGCGAGGTTGACCATCGTGTCAGAGCCAATGTTCTGAACCGAAGTGACCTTGGCAGCACCCGCGGCTCCTCCGCCAGCGGCCCCCTCTTGCTTCGGCCCACACCCCGTGACTGCGATGCAGCTGACGAGGGCCACCGCCAATACCTGCCTCCGGTTGATAACCATGTCTATGTGTTTGATCATAAGTTGAGCGTTCCTTGTCTTACTAGTCGGTTTCGTCACCCAGCACCGCCTCCACAAGATCCTGGATGTGAGCGTGCAGAAATTGGTACGTTGATTCGTAGGCTGCCTGAACTTCGGCCGGCGTGCCCTGCACCTTGGAAGGATCGGCGACACTCCAATCGAGGCACACCGTTTTGGTGGGGGGCTTCGGAAAGATTTTTTCGGCCTCTTTGGCCAGAGCAATGATGATCTGGTAGTGCTCTAGATTCGGGATCTGGGAAACAGCTTTGCTCGCCAACCGACTCACATCAAGTCCCTTGCCCCGAAGAAAAGTCATGGTCGCAGGATCGACCTCCGTGGGCTCCAATCCTGCACTCGCAAAAATGAATTCGGGCTGCCCGAGGGAGGCGGCAATCGCCTCCGCCATTTGGCTGCGACAGGCGTTCCGCTGGTCCACAAAGAGCATCCGCAAGGCCTCGCCCCCCTTGTGCCGGGAGTACTCGCCTGTGCACATGTAAAGGACCTCCGTGCAAATGTTCTTCGCTTGATCGGAGACACGCTCGAAGTGCCGAGCAATCATCATCAACGAGTTCAGGGACTCGATGGGAATCTTGTTCTCCCGGTTCAGACGCATCAAATCCGCATTCAAACGGCTCTTGAGGGCGTCGACCAACTCCTCCGTCGCCATGGTCGATCGCGCGAGAGCAGCGTCCTGCTCCACAAAGGCGCGCACCGAATCCCGCAACATGGGAATGGATAAGTCAGCGATCTCTCCGAACCGCGCCACCGGGATTTCCACCTCCATCGAAGCAAGTTTAAGCACTTGGCGCGCAATACTCTCCGCGTAGTCTCCAACGCGCTCCAATTCCAAATTGATCCGAATGGTGGCATAGGCCATCCGGAGAGGAAGCGCCACCGGCTGCTGCCGAACAATGAACTCGAGACAAAGTCGATCCACTTCTTTCTCCAACTCGTCGATGCGTTGATCGCGCAGAATGATGGAGTAAGCAATAACGCGATTCTTCTCCTTCAACGCCTTCATGCAATCCAGGAGCGAGCGTTCCCCTAAGGTCGCCATCTCATTGATCTTCGAGCGAATACGCTCGATATCACGCCGCATCGACTCTTCGTAGTGGGTGGCCATATGTTGTGCTTGGGATGAAGTTATAGGACACGGGTTACACCTCAATGTCACATTTGTGACGTTTTGGAAACAAACCCAGCTCGCTGCAGCAAGCACGAACCAACCCGTTCCTCCCCCTTCCCTGTCGCTTCATGTCCTAAAACAGTCATTCAGCCGTGACTATTTCATGTCCTATATATGAGTGTTGATGTCCTTGAATTGAAGTCGATCCTCACGAAAGAAGTTCTAGAACAACGACCAAATGACACGATTTTAAAGGAAAATATCAGATTTTTTCCTTCCAACCGATAGTTCAATCGCTCGGTTCCTACAAAACGGTACGTGACAATTGAGTTACGGACGCTAGACATCGGGGCGTTATGTTTTCCCTGCAAAAGCTTTTTGGTAAGGACGATCGCTTTTTTGGCTTATTGGAAGCCAGTGCCGAAGAAGCTCGTCACAGTGTGCAAGCCCTGACGAAGCTGCTCCAGTCACCGGCCTCGACTCCGAGCCTGGCAGACTTTCATCAGGCCAAGGAGGCTGACAAGCGCATCACCAACCAGATCAACGAAGCCCTGGTTCAAACCTTTGTCTCCCAACTAGAACGAGAGGATATCGAGGTGCTGAGTTCAGCTCTTTATAAGATTCCCAAGACAGTGGAGAAGATCGCCGAGCGCTTTATCATCAGTGCGCACATCGTCCGCGAACTCGACTTCGGGAAGCACATCACCCTGCTGGATGCCGCCACCCAGCATGTCGTTTCCCTGGTCAAACTGCTCCCCAAGGTCGGGGCTGGCCAACTGGAGAGCGTGAAGGAACTCAACTCGCGCCTGCAACAGGTCGAGGGAGATGCCGACAAGCTGATTCTCGAGATCTTGCGCGACCTCTACAGCGGCAAATACGAGGCCACCAAGGTGCTGGCTATGAAAGACCTGTACGAGTTGCTAGAAAAGGTCATCGATCGCTGCCGCGACGCCGGCAACGTGGTTTCACACATCGTCCTCAAGAATTCCTGAACGCTTCTGTCGCCGACTTAGACTTATGATCAGCTTTCAGAGGATTCTCGGTCGAGAACAGGAATTCTTCGACCTCATCCAAGCCAGCGCCGCCGAAGGATGCAAGGCCGTCAAAGCCTTGGCTGAGATGATCCAACCGGGGACAAAACCCACCGTCGAGGCGTTCGCGATTGCCCGGAGAAATGACAAGGAAATCACGAATCGGCTCGAAATGATGCTGATCACCACCTTCGTCACCCCCATGGAGCGCGAGGATATCGAAGCGCTCGCCGACACACTCTATAAAATCCCAAAGACCATCGAGAAGTTCGCCGAGAGATACATCATCGTGGCCGATCAGATCCGCGACGTGGATTTCACGGGGCAGGTGAAACTGATCGAGCAGGCGATCGGGCTGGTCTTCAAGATGACCGAAGCCCTCAAGGATGGCCGGGACCTGACGGGCATCAAAGCCCTGCAGGTCGAACTTCAGAGGATCGAGGCTGAGGCCGACCGAACCCTTCTCAACCTCATGAGCCAGCTCTATCAGCCGGGCTACCCCCCCTTGAAGGCCGTCATGCTCTACGACCTGTTTGCCCTGAACGAAAAGGCGGTCGATCGCTGCCGAGACGCCGGCAATGTTCTTTCCCATGTCCTGCTGAAGAATTCCTGATCTTGATCCTATGGAACTGTTCCTCGTTTTCACCGTCATCTTCGTGGCCTTGGTGTTCACCTACACCAATGGATTCCACGACACGGCAAATGCCATCGCCACGGTGGTAGGGACCAAAGTCCTCACTCCGCGCCAGGCAATACTGCTCGCCGCTGTGACCAATCTGCTTGGGGCCTTCTTTGGCTTGGCCGTGGCCAAAACCATTTCCAGCGGACTGGTGGAGGCCGAATTCATTACTCAACAAGTCCTGATTTGCGCGCTGACCTCGGCCATTGCCTGGAACCTGCTCACGTGGTGGTTCGGACTGCCGTCCAGTTCCAGCCATGCGCTAATCGGCAGCCTGGTGGGCGCAGCCCTCGCTTCGGCCCACGGCAACTTTGAAGCGGTCAAATGGAGCGAGGTAAAGCCCAAGGCCGCCAAGATCCTGGTGGCACCGTCTCCAGAGGTGGCCAGCGTGATTGCCAGCCACCAACTGAAGCCGGGTACCACCTTCTTGCAGGTGGGCACCAACAAAGTCGCCGTCGTAGCCTTTGGCGGGCGAGTCATGATGGTCAAAGAAAAGCCTGGCATTGAGAAATCGGGCATTTGGTATAAGGTGATTATCCCCATGGTGACCTCCCCGATTCTGGGCTTTAGCTGCGGCCTCGTTTTCATGGCCCTGCTCTACGCACTGCTGCGCAATTGGAAACCGAGTTCGGTCAACCGGGTCTTCGGCAAGCTCCAGCTGGCGAGTTCGGCCTACATGGGATTCAGCCATGGAATGAACGACGCCACCAAATGCATGGGCATCATCACCCTGGCCCTGGTCTCCGGAACCAAAGCCGGGTTGTTTGATCAGGTGCCGGCATGGATGAGTTTCCTGCATACTCCCGCGGGCTCCGACCTGCATAAGCTAACCCTGGGGGACACGTTTGAATCGTGGCTGCCAAGCTTCCTCCAATTCGGTTACATGCCCACCGTGGGAGATCCTACCAGCCAGGCGGTGCCCGACTGGGTGGTGGTCCTCTGCGCACTGACCATGGCGATGGGCACAGCCGCCGGCGGATGGCGCATCATCAAGACCCTGGGGCATAAGATGGTTAAGCTTCAGCCGGTGCACGGCTTTGCGGCCGAGACTACCGCGGCAACCGTGCTGGCTGTAACCGGCAGCCTGGGCATGCCGGTGTCGACCACTCACGCGATCACCACCTCTATCATGGGCGTAGGCTGCGCCAAACGTTTCAGCGCACTGAAGCTGAAAGTCATCGAAAAAATTCTCTGGGCGTGGGTCCTGACCATTCCAGCGGCCGCAGGCGTTGCCTATCTCCTGGTTCAACTCGGCCGAGCTGTTGGATTTGTTGGGAAGTAAGGTAAAACACCTCCGTCCGATTTATTCCTTGGTGCGACTGGCGGGGCTTCTATAATCCCCCGTATGCAATTAGTCGGAATCGGTTACGATGTTCATCAGCTGACAGCAGGTCGCAAGCTCATCCTAGGTGGGGTGGAGATTCCTCATTCCAAAGGTTTGGATGGCCATTCCGACGCCGACGCCCTGCTCCATGCCATCACGGATGCGGTGCTGGGAGCGATCGGCGAAAGCGACATCGGGCATTTCTTCCCCAACACCGATCCTCGTTGGAAAGGGGCTCCCAGCCAGGTATTTCTCACAGAGGCAGCCCGACAGGTGAGCCAGCTCAAAGGCCGGATTCTCAACATCGACGCGACCCTCCTGGCGCAGCAACCGAAAATCGCCCCGCACATCCCGCAGATGAAGCAGAACATCGCCAAAGCCCTGGGTTTGCCCATCCAGAGGGTGGGGATCAAGGCGACCACCAACGAGACCATGGGCTTCATCGGACGGGAAGAAGGCATCGCCGCCATGGCCGTGGCCAGCGTCGAACTGCCCGAGTAATTCAAGTCACCAGCAATCCATTCACTTTCATGGGAGCACGAGCAGAGATCAGTTGGAACCGGCGGAACGAGGACGGCGAAAAAGTGCAGGTCTACGCCCACCGAGTCGGAGATCGGTGGGACTTCTTCATCCGCCGCAAACGCTTCGACAACTGGGAACCGTATCCCAATCCGCTGCTGGAAGACTGGCAAGAGCTGCTCGATGGGGTCGAACGGCGCATTCACCGCCGGCTCCAACGTCCGGAGGAACTCGTGCGAATCCGAAAGCTGATCAAGGAGCGTTTTCCTGGCTCTGGATCCTAAACTTCGCTTAACTGCTCTCCTTCAGCCACTTTCGCCACAAGAAAATCATTAGCTACAGAGGACCGCTCTGAGATATGCTCTCCCCTTCATGAGCTCAAAACTCTTTACGGATTTTGGTTTGTCAGCGGAATTGATGAAGGCGATCGCCCGTCTCGGGTTCGAGCAGCCTGCCCCCATCCAAGCCGAAGCCCTGCCTTTGCTGCTGGAGGGCAAGGATGTGGTCGGCCAATCGCAAACCGGTTCCGGAAAGACGGCCGCCTTCGCCATCCCGGCGGTGGAAAGGATGCAACCCGCTGAACGTTACGTCCAGGTTTTGATCCTATGCCCGACCCGCGAACTGGCCGTCCAGGTGAGTGAAGAGGTTCACAAGCTCGCGTACTTTAAACCCGGGGTAAAGCCGCTCCCGATCTACGGAGGTCAAAGTTACGACCGCCAGTTTGCAGGTCTGCGCGCCGGAGCCAACATCGTGATCGGCACGCCGGGCCGCGTGATGGATCACATGAATCGCGGCACGCTCAAGCTGGATCGAATCCGGACGGTCATTCTGGACGAGGCCGATGAGATGCTGAACATGGGCTTCCGCGATGACATCGAGTTCATCCTGAAGACAATGCCGCCCGAGCGCCAAACCGTGCTCTTCTCAGCGACCGTGCCTCGTGCCATCGAGGATTTGATCGCCCGCTACACCCGCAATCCGGTGCGAGTCAAAATCGAAGGCGTGGCCATGACGGTACCTACCGTCGAGCAGGTTTACGTGGAAGTGGATCGACGCTGGAAAATGGAAGCGCTGGAACGGCTGATCGATCTTCATGACATCAACCGGAGCATCGTTTTCTGCAACACGCAGCGCATGGTGGACGAACTTACCGAGCACATGAACGCCGCCGGCTACGGTGCGGATTGCATTCATGGCGGCATGGCCCAGGCCGCCCGCGATCGAGTGATGAAGAAATTCCGGACCGGCGGGGTGGGATTTCTGGTGGCGACCGATGTCGCGGCCCGGGGCATCGACGTTGATGACATCCAAGTGGTGTTCAACTACGACCTTCCCTACGACGGCGAAGACTACGTTCACCGCATTGGGCGGACCGGACGGGCAGGCCGAAGCGGCCTGGCGATTTCGTTCGTGAGCGGCCGCGAGGTGTTTCAAATTCGACAGATCGAAAGATACACCCGGCAAAGGATGCGCCGCGTCGAAGTGCCCACTCATAACGAGATCGAAGCGGCTCGCATGAACCAGCTGGTACAGCGAGTCCGCGAGACATTGAAAGCTGGCGACTTCCGCCACTATGACCACGTGATCGAAGGCTTGCTTGAAGAGGGGCTCGACTCGATGGATCTCATCAATGCCCTGCTCCACCATCTCAATCGAGCCACCGGTCCAGCCGCCAACGAAACCGCCAAGCCTTCGGTGGGCGACCCACGGGCGGCCCGCGGGTCCAAAGCTACCTTCGAAGCCCACAGCGACCGTGCGGCGCAGCCAGCCACCGTGCGCCCTCCCACTCCGACTTCAACTTCCACTCCCGGGGCCAATGCCACTCCGGGTTCAACGGGAGAGCCCCCCGCTCGACCAGCGACCCCGCCGCCCACCAGACCTCCGGCATCCTCCTATACCGTCGCCAAACGCCCACGGCCCACCGAGGACCGACCGGCTCCACGGCCTGCCGCTGATCACTTTCGAGCCAAGCCCGATCGCCGTCCTCCGGAAGGCCCTGGCGGCTATCGCCCCGCACCCAAGAACTACCAGGAAGCGCCTCGAAAGCCGTTCCCCGCGTCCAGGGATCGTGAACGGGACGCGCGGGATCCCAAGAAACGCTTCGCCGCCCCGGCCGAGCGCGGGTTCGAGGCGCGCTGGCCCAGTTCTCCTGATTTCGATCGCAAGCGCCGTGGAGATTCCTTTGATGCTCCCAAGCGCCCCGTCAGCCGCAAGACTCCGGAGCAAATGACCCGCGTCTGGCTGAGTGTAGGTCAGGAGAACGGCATTTCGCCGGGCGACATTAAAGGCTGCATTCTAGGCGAGACCGGCATCGCCACCGAAGCGGTTGGCTTCATCGACCTGCGCGAAAAACACAGCTTCGTTGACGTGGCGAGTGACCAAGTCACCGCCGTCATTCCCAAACTCAATCGAGCGCACCTGGGCGGCCGAAAGCTCAAGGCGAAAGTCGCCTAAGGCTTCTTGCCGGCCCAGCCGTTCTTGGCCAGCACCTCAGCAATGGTGACGGGAGCGCCGGCGCGACGTTTGCTTTCGTCGGCCGCTTCCATGAAGGCGAAGAGTTCGATGGTCTCCTCCAGGGAGACCGGAGCGACTCCCGTCTGGAAGAATTTCACGATCTCCGCCACCAGCGGCGCGTAGTCGCCGCTGCCCTTCTGATCGAGCACCGCCTTGGTGCCGAAGAGGGTGACCCGATGAGGTGTCGATCCCGTGCGCAAGCCGATCAAGGTTCCCGTCCGCCCCTCAGACCAGGTGCCTACCACCACATCCGTATCGGGGGTAGCCACTCGCACCACGGATTGGCATCCCAGCCCCAACACGGTGAACAAGGCCTCGGTCGGATGCACTCCATACCAGAAGAAATCGGGATGGTGGGGCTCCTTCTCCGAGGGGCCATAGGAAACTGCGCTCCGAATCTGGCCGACATCTGCCTTCTTCAGCTCCGTCATGCTCGAGTAAAAGCGGTAGGAGGAGGAGCTGAAACAGGGCACTTTGCTTTCCTTGGCCAGACGGTAGATCTCAATGGCATCCTTCAAAGTCCCCGCCAGGGGCTTATCGATGAATACCGGCTTCCCCGCCTTGAAGACGGGCCGAACCTGATCCAGATGGGGACGACCATCGACACTCTCCAGGAGCACGGCATCCACCTGCGAGCAGAGCTCCTCGATCGTGCCCACGATCTTGACCCGATAATCCTTCTGCAGCTGCGTGGTGTAGGTCTCCACCCGATTCCAACTGCTGGGCAGATCAGGACTACCCCCTTTGAAAGCAACTACGACCCGAGCGCCCGGCACGTGTTTCTTGTTCGCGGGGTTGTTGAGAAGCTCGGTGAACGCGACGGTATGCGAGGTATCAAGCCCGATCATACCGATTCGTAGCTCGCCGCCAGAGGCGGCCACCCAAGTGAGAGCTAGGGCGAGAGGGGCAAGGATGAGTGCTTTCATGATTGGTGAGCCCGACTTAACGCGATCAAAGCGACCCGGGCAACCCCGAAAGCGCCGCGGCTCCAATCAAATAGCGACCGAACCGATCAACCTGCGCGACCCCGGGAATGAGGAATCGCCTCCCGAGCCAGGGAATCACAATGCTCGTTCAACGCGTGACCGACATGCCCCTTCAACCACTTCCACTCGACGTCGTGCTTCTGCGTCAAATCGTCCAATTGTCGCCAAAGATCCTCATTTTTGACGGGTTCCTTCGTCGCTGTCAGCCACCCTTTGCGCTTCCATCCCTTGATCCAGGTCGTGATTCCGTTCTTCACGTATTGAGAGTCCGTGAATAAAACGACCTGACACGGCTGGTTCAGCGCCTTGAGCGCCGAGATCGCCGCTTGAAGTTCCATCCGATTATTGGTGGTTTCGACACTGCCGCCGGAAAGCTCCATTCGTTGGCCGGCATGCTCGAGTACAGCACCCCATCCGCCCGGGCCTGGATTGCCCCGGCATGCGCCATCGGTGTGGATAGTGACAGACTTGAGTCCCGCCATGAATGGCTAAGACCTAAGCAAAAACCGGTGGGGGATTCCAGCAGGTTCTCGGTTGGGGTTCGTTCAGAATGTGAGCTTCTTGAAGGTATTGAGCACCTGCCGGCAACGCTCATGATCTTTGAGAAGCGCCTCCTCCTCCAAGGGAACTCGGAGGAATTCACTAAACCCAGGAAGGGTGCGAACGGCCTCAGAATTGAGATCCGGGAAGCCCATCGACCAGTTTGGGAACTGCCTCTCCTCCTGAAAACCGCTGAGCAGTTTCATCATGCGACGATGTCGAGGATCGGCCTCAATGCGGTTCACCAGCAAGTCCACCGCGTGCTGAGGCCCCTCCAGCGCTTGCATGAAGGTGCCACCTTGATACAAAAGCAATCCGGTGATTCCTCGAGCCGCATTGCCGACGCGAGCCTTGTGGAGCAGTTCAGCTAACTCAGCCGTGGTGAATGGCTTCACGGCCTGGCTGATGTAGACGTGGTAATAGATGGAGTTTTTCACGTTCGATGTAATCTTTGAGATGTCGGCGTTCGACGGAATCCTCCTGACTCTGAACCTGAACACCCTCTCCCCCACATAGAGATACTAGCGGCAGACGGGGGGAAGACTTGAGGCTCAATTTCATGCTTGGGTTGGGCGCGGTTCCTGCCGAAGAGGAAGATTATGCGCTTTCGCCGCCTGTTCTCCTGGCACTCGAGAAGGAACCACCAACCGTTCACCGGCGTCGAAACCGGCCCGGTCGCCGAGCCAAGGCACTTCGACGCAATTCCTCCGCAAACTTCGGAAGTCGCCACCGGGACACCATCCTTGCCGCAACTGCCTGGCTCGACCTTGTTCTTTCGTCTCCGGGCACTCACCACTCATTCGCAACGAATCAGCTATTAGTTCCTAAGCCGGGAATGGCCCAAACACCCGCCTAGCTGCAAGGTCCCGTCGGTAGTGGTAGTCAAAGGAGCTGAAACAGGAACGCCGCCGGAGACCCGGCGGCGTTGTGAAATCAATCCGTGCTGGAGAGCGGGTCGGGCCCATGATGGCCCATGCGGCGTCACGCCTTAACAACCTGCCCAGGCTTGGTCTTGTAAGAGACCATGGCGTTGCGGGAATCGATGATACAGTCCGACCAATCGGCCAACTGCTGATAATTCACGGCCTTGTGGTTGGTGGAAATCAACACCGCATCGAAACCGGAGATGCTGGCCTGATTCCATTCGACCGACTTGGTGCCCGTCCAGTTCGCGTGCTCACGGGTAGGACGAATCACGGGGATGTGCGGGTCATAGTAGGCCACATCTGCGCCGCGTTGTTTCAACAGGTCGAGAAGGAGGAAGGTAGGCGACTCGCGCATGTCATCGACATCCGCCTTGTAAGCCAAACCGAGCAGGAGCACACGGCTCCCATTCACTGACTTCCGGCGTTTGTTGAGCGCCTCAGCAACCCGATCCACCACGAACATGGGCATTGCGGTGTTGATCTCACCCGCAAGCTCAATGAACCGCGTATGTTGGCCGTACTCGCGCGCCTTCCAGGTCAGGTAGAAAGGATCAATCGGGATGCAATGTCCGCCCAGGCCGGGTCCGGGATAGAAAGGCATGAAGCCGAAAGGCTTCGTTTTGGCCGCGTTGATCACTTCCCAGACATCGATCCCCATCGCTCCGTAAACAACCTTCAACTCGTTGACGAGGGCGATGTTGACCCCGCGGAAGATGTTCTCGAGCAGCTTCGTCGCTTCGGCGGCACGGCAGGACGAAACCGGCACCACCGTCTTGATGGCTTGCCCATAGAGGGATTTGGCTCGCTCCAAACAAGCGGGCGTCAGACCGCCCACGACCTTGGGAATCAGGGCGACCTTGCTGTCAGGGTTGCCTGGATCCTCACGCTCAGGGGAAAAAGCCAGATGGAAATCAGTCCCGGCCTTCATGCCGGATCCCTTCTCGAGAACGACCAGCAGGTCCTCATCGGTGGTACCTGGGTAGGTCGTCGATTCCAAGACCACCAGCGTTCCGCGCTGGAGATGGGGGGCGATGGATTCGCCGGTCTTGATGATATAGCTAATGTCTGGCTCGCGGTTCTTGTTCAGCGGGGTCGGCACGCAAATAATCACCGCGGAAACCTCACGCAGTCGTGAAAAATCTCCCGTGGCGGAAAACTTGCCGGCTCTCACCTGGTCCGCGATCATCTCACCGGAGATATGCTTGATATACCCTCGCCCCGCGTTGCAATCGCTAATCTTAGCAGGATCGGAGTCTACGCCCAACACGCTCACGCCTGAACGGGCAAACTGAAGAGAAAGAGGCAAGCCGACATACCCCAAACCAATAACGGCAATCTTTTGATCACTCATAATCTAAATTCGAATGCGAGCCTACCAACCACGCAGACAGTTTTCGTTGAACCTGTTGGCTGTGGGAGGCTCTGGCCATTCCACGCCATACCAAATGTTAGGCCACCCTAGAGGAGCCAGTATTAATTTCAATCGGTAAACCCGCCGCCAGGTTAAGCAAAAAATCGATCTAAAACGAAATTTCCGAAGAGTAACAAACACCGTCAAGGTTGGATTGTCAAAGAACGGGGCAGAGCCGTTGAGTCCATTTAAGCTCGCCAACGTGATCCGGCGATGCAAGGGTTGTCCAAGGGAAGCAAGGTTATGCAGTCGATACAAACCATCGAACAGTTGCTGGACGGGCTGTCCAGGCGCCGGCGCCTCAACCGGGGGCTTCGTTCCGCAGGAGTCGGTCTGCTCTGGGGCAGCGTGACGGCTCTGCTCGCTGTAATCGGCTACAAACTGGCCCCTCTCCCCGCCAGCATCATCTCATGGGCCATCCTCGTGGGCCTCGTTGCAACGGTAGGAGGATTCCTCGTCGGGTTCTGGAAGCGCCCGTCCATGCTCGAAACCGCGCGCTGGGTGGATGAGCTCAAGTGCCTTCAGGAACGGATCAGCACGGCTTGGGAATACCGTGGATCACCCCAAAGCAATGAGTGGCAAACCCTCGTGGTCAATGACGCGGTTCGCGTGTTGGGGACCATCGAACCCCGCAGGCTGCTACCCCTGCGCTTTCCCCTGGAGGCCCGATGGGGAATCAGCCTGGCTCTGATCGCCACCGTGCTGAATTTCGTCCCGGAGTATCGATCCGAGGCGGCTCTCAAATCCGAACAAGAGGCCAAGTCGCTCGCCGATGCTGGCCGGCAGCTCGCTGACCTGTCCAAACAGCAGCTCGAGCAACGACAGCCAGTGCTTCAGCCCACGGAAAAGGCATTGAACGAGGTCATGGAGTTCGGCGAGAAGCTCCAGCAGGTCTCGGCCACCCGGAACGAGGCGCTTCGAGACCTCGCCACCCTGCAGGAAAAACTGGAACGGCAGTTTCAAAATCTCGCAGAAAAGCCCGCCCTTCGGACACTCGAAAAGGCGGCACGCGCCCCATCGAACGGAGCGGGTCCCAGTGATCTCCAGAAACGCATGGACGCCCTCAGGCAGGCGCTAGGAAAAGCAGCCGGTCAAGAGGAGGCCGTGGACCAACTGAAGAGCGGGTTGGAAAAGCTTAAACAGAGCGCCCAAGCTCTCCCCGCAGGCGACTCCGCCGAAGCGAAGGCCGCCCGGGAAAAATTGGCGGACTCCCTGAGCGACCTGGCCCAACAGGCCAAGGACTCGGGCATTCCGATGGCCAGCTTGGATGAGGCGATTGATGCGCTCCGCAACGCCCAAACTGACTTCTTTGTCCGGGACCTCAACACCGCCCTGCAGGAGTTGGAAAAACTTCAGGAACTGGGCAAGAACCTGCAGCAGCTTCAACAAGAAATGGCCAAAGTGGCCAAGGACCTGGCCGAGCAACTCCAATTAGGGCAGGCCAAGGCCGCCCAAGCCACGCTCGAAAAGATGATCCAACAGCTCCGCTCAGGCTCCCTGACGACCGAACAGCTCCAAAAGCTTCTCGAGGAGGTTCAGAACGCCTCCAGCCCCGCGAAAGAATACGGAGAGGTCGCCGAGCACCTCAAGCGTGCCGCCGAAAAAATGGCTCAATCCAAACAATCCGGTGACCGGCCGGAACTGCGCCAAGCGGCCGCCACTGACCTGGCCAAGGCGGCCGAGGAGCTCGACAAGCTGCTCCAGCAATCGGCCGATGCCGAGCAATTGGCCGCTGCGATGGAATCGCTCTCTCGAGCGCAAATGTCACTCAGCACAGGCAAGCAATTCGGTCAATGCCGAGGCACTCGACCCGTCTTTGGAAAGGGCGGCAAGCCCGGCAAGGGGGTCGGGACCTGGGCGGACGAGGAGGGATGGGCGCAGATCCCCGAGCAGACTGAGGGCTGGGACAATTCAGGCATCCAACAGCCAGAACTCGATTCCAAGGGCCTCACGGATCGTGGTGAGGCCGAACACAACCCGGCCCTCACCCCCACCAAAGTCCGAGGGCAGATGTCTCCGGGAGGATCCATGCAAAGCATCACTCTCAAAGGAGTGCACATCAAAGGGCAAAGTCAGGTCAAATTCACCGAGACGGCCGCGGCGGCTCAAGCCGCGGCTCAGAACGCCCTCAATCAGGATCAGGTTCCCAAGGCCTACCAGCAGTCGGTCAGGGACTACTTCGACGACCTGAAAAAATAACGGATGAACACCGAAGAACAAATCAGCGCCTTCCGAACGCTCTGGGTCCGCCTCAAACAGGAGATCGGCCGCGTGATCGTTGGGCACGAAGACATCGTGGACGGAACACTCATCGCCATCCTGGGCGGCGGCCACGTGCTGCTCGAGGGAGTTCCAGGCCTGGGCAAAACCCTGTTGGTCCGCACCCTGAGCGAGGTCCTCGATCTGTCCTTCAACCGGATCCAGTTCACCCCGGACTTGATGCCGGCCGACATTCTCGGCACCAACCTGGTCGTCGAATCGCCGGAAGGTCGACGCTCCTTCGAGTTCCAACGCGGCCCGATCTTCGCCCATTTATTGTTGGCCGATGAAATCAACCGTGCCACGCCCAAGACCCAGTCGGCGATGCTCGAGGCCATGCAGGAGCGCAGCGTGACGGCCGGCGGGGAAATCCGGCGCCTCGCCGATCCCTTCTTCGTACTCGCAACGCAAAACCCAATTGACCAGGAGGGCACCTATCCCCTGCCGGAAGCCCAATTAGACCGGTTCTTTTTCAAGTTGGTTGTGGGCTACCCGACGGGTGCGGAGCTGACTGAAGTGATCAACCGGACGACCGAGGGACAAAAGCCCCAGATTCAGAAAGTCATCGACGGAGCCGCACTCATGGAGTGGCAAAAGCTGGTCCGCCAGGTCCCCGTCGCTTCGCATGTCAAAGACTACGCCGTGCGTCTGGTGCTGGCCACTCATCCCCAGACGAGCACAGCCGCAGCGATCACCAATCAGTATCTGCGCTTCGGAAGCAGCCCACGCGGCGCGCAATGCCTCATCGTGGGCGCCAAGGTCCGCGCGCTGACCCAAGGACGATATAACGTCAGCTTCGACGACATTGTCTCCGTCGCCATCCCGGCGCTGCGACATCGCTTGATCCTGAACTTCGAGGCGGAGGCCGAAGGAATCACCACCGATCACATCCTCGCCCAGATTCTCAAAGAGATCCCGAAGAGCGCCGACCCCATCAAGGCCTGATTGAGACATCGCTAGCCGCTGCATGGAACAACCGCTTCTGGACGCCAAGCTTCTTCGTCGCCTCGAGCAGTTTCAGCTGCTGGCCGCGCGTCGCACCAAGAGCGGCACCAAAGGGGAGCGCCGAAGCCGAGCCCGCGGTCAGTCCGTTGAGTTCGCCGACTTCCGCAACTACGTTCCAGGAGACGATCTTCGCTACCTCGATTGGAACTTGTTCGGTCGCCTCGACCGGCTTTTCCTCAAACTCTATGAGGAGGAACGGGAGCTTCCGATACGAATCTTCTTGGACTCGAGCGAATCCATGTCCTTCGGAGATCCAGCGAAGTTTACACTGGCACGCCAAATTGCAGCCGCCATCGGCTATGTCGCCCTGTGCGGATTCGATCGGGTGAGCGTCGTTCCATTCCCGGAACCGACAGGAAACGCCGCCGCCAGAGGAGCCCTCCGCTCGGTACGTGGACGCAAATCAGGCCTTTCCTATCTAACCCACCTGGCAAGCCTTCAAGCCAAAGGGCCCGCCGCCTTCAACGATGCGTTGCGACGGGGGGCGCTGGAGGCCCGCCAAACTGGAGTGGCGGTGGTTCTGAGCGATTTTCTCGACCCCGCGGGTTATGCGGCCGGGCTCAACGCCCTCGTCGGCCGGGGGTTTCAGATTCATGCGCTCCAGATCCTGTCGCCCGAGGAGTTGGCCCCCACTCAGTTCGGAGACCTCCGCTGGGTCGATTGTGAAACCGGCGGCATTCAGGAGGTGACGTTCGGCAAGTTCCGCCTGAAAGCCTATCAACGCACCGTTCAAAACTATGTCCAAACCCTGAAGGAGTTCTGCCAGTCCCGCGGGATAGCATTCTATAGCATCAGCTCGGCCGCCCCCCTGGAGCAGGTGCTGCTGAAACAACTTCGTGAAACCGCTTTGTGGGGATGAGCTTCCTAGCCCCCATAGCCTTCGCCTTCGCCGCCGCCCTGCCTGTGGTTGTGGTGTTCTATCTGCTCAAGCGACGTCGCCTCACTCGGCTCACGTCCAGCACCGTTCTCTGGCAGCGATTCCTCGCGGAAAACCAGGCCAATGCCCCATTTCAGAAACTGCGTAAAAACTGGCTGCTCGCGCTTCAACTCATCGCCCTGGCTCTGGTAGTCCTGGGCCTGGCACGCCCCTACTTCACCGGCTCCGCCTCCCCTTCCCGCCTTCGCGTGCTGGTGCTGGATGCCTCCGCGTCAATGCAGAGCACCGATGAGACTCCAACGCGCTTCGCCAAGGCAAAACGGGAGGCGCTGTCTTGGATCGATGGCCTTCGCGATGGGGAGCAAGGAATGATTCTGCTAGCCGGGGCCGTCACCGAGGTAAAGCAGTCCCCAACATCCAACAAAACCGCCCTGCGCCGAGCCCTGGAGAGCTGTGAGCCCTCGGACGGCCCCACCCGGCTCGCCGAGGCACTGCAGACCGCCGGCGCCTTTACCTTCGAGAAACGGGGGGAAGAGATGGCGGTCAGCGGGGAGATTCACCTCTTCAGCGACGGCGCCGCGACGGACCTTGGCGAACTCGCCAGCAAGAATTTGCCTCTCATCTACCATCGAATCGGCAACCGCGGCAATAACCTCGGAATCGTGTCCCTGGATGTGCGCGCCAATCCAGAGAACCCCGCCGAGCGAGCGCTGTTCGTTGGAGTCTCCAACCCCACCACCAACATCGTTTCTACCCAGCTCGAGCTTCGATTCAACGATCAGGTGCTGGAGATCAAAGCCATCACGGCTCCGGCCACGAACACGCTGCCGGTGGTATTTATCAGCAAGCAGGAGATAGACGGTCTCTTCACTGTCAAACTGCTCGGCCAGGACGATCTGGCCGCCGACGACCAAGCGTCCGTCTACAGCATCCTTCCGCAGCCGGTAAATATCTTGCTGGTCACCCGGGGGAATCGCTTTCTCGAAAAGGGCCTCCGGGGTGCCGCGCACGCACGCCTGACTGTTCGAGATTCGGTAACCGAAACCGATGACCAGTTTGACCTGGTCGTGTTGGACGACATCCTGCCTCGCGCCTGGCCGAAAGCCAATCTGCTGGCTATCCGCGTGGCGCCCACCAACTGGTTCGAGCAGATGGACTCTGCTAAGGCCCCGGCGATCGTGGATTGGCACCACACCCACCCGCTGATGCGCTATGTCAGCTTCGACAACGTGGATGTCGCTGAATCGCTCCTGCCCAAGCTGCCGCCCTGGGGCCTCTCCGTGGTCCAATCGCAACAGCGCCCCATGATCGTCGCGGGCGAACGCGACCGACACCGAATTGTCTGGCTCGGCTTCGATCCGCTGCAGAGCAACTGGCCCTTGCGAGTCTCCTTCCCGATCTTCCTGGCCAATGCTGTGGAATGGCTCAATCCGTCGCTCTCGCGCTCCTCAGAGCTGATGGTCAGGGCCGGCGAACCGCTCCGCTGGCGATCCCGCCAACCCGTCTCCGAGGCTGTGATCACCCCGCCCAAGGGAAAAGCCATCCACCTATCCCTGGCCCCCAATAGCCAGGAGCTGCTGTACGGAGCCACGCAGCATCAGGGACCCTATCAGATCAGAACGGGCACCAATCTCGTCACGTTCTGTGTCAACCTCCTGGATGCCGAGGAAACCCGCACCATGCCACAGGAGACCCTGCCCATCGGCAAGTATGCCGGAGTCGCTTCGAACGTGACCCAAGTCGCTGGAAAGGAACTCTGGCGCTGGCTGGCAGCTTTCGCCTTGGGGGTGGTTCTGTTCGAATGGTGGTTCTTCCACAAGCGGACCGCCTAGATCCATCTGCCGCATTGACTCCCCAAGACTTCCGTTGTCTTCTGCTCTGCACAAATTCAACTCTCGATGGATGCTATGAAACTAATCTTAATCGGTGTGACCCTGCTGGTGTGTCTTCTGACCCTCCAAACCACTGGAGCGGCCGCCTCCTCCAAGACGGTTCGTAAAGGCAAGCTCGTCCATGTGGTTGCCTTCAAGTTCAAAGCCACCGCCACCCAGGCTGAAATCGATCACCTGGTGAACGAATTCCGGGCGCTGCCGGGAAAGATCAAACAGATCCACACGTTTGAGTGGGGTACCAACGTCAGCCCGGAAAAACATGATAAAGGCTTCACCCATCTCTTCACCCTGACCTTCAAGACAGACCGCGACCGCGACGAGTATCTCGTCCATCCCGACCACCAGGCTTTTGGAAAGATCGTCGGTCCGGTGATTGCTGATGTGTTCGTGATCGATTACTGGGCGGGCAAATAGCGATGCTCAACTACATTTGGCTGGGGCTCCTGCTTCTGGCGGTCGTCCTTGGGGGCATCAACAACCAGCTCAAGGCGGTCACCGAAGCGGCGTTCGAAGGATCCAAGACCGCGGTCATGGGCCTGGCGCTGCCGCTCATCGGAGTGATGGCGCTGTGGCTGGGCCTGATGAAGCTGGCGGATCAATCAGGGCTGGTGCAGGCCTTGGCTCGAGCGCTCCGACCAGTCATGCGATGGCTGTTTCCTGAGGTTCCAGTCGGGCACCCGGCCATGGGCTCCATGCTCCTGAACATCTCGGCAAACATGCTGGGCTTGGCGAACGCGGCGACGCCGCTCGGCCTGAAGGCGATGAAGGATTTGGAACGGCTGAACCCCCATCCGGGAACGGCGACCAATGCGATGTGCACTTTTCTGGCAATCAACACCAGCTCGGTTCAGCTGATTCCTGCCAGCACCATCGCCCTGCTCGCCTCGGCCGGCTCGCAAAACCCCACCGCGATTGTCGGCACGGCGCTGATGGCTACCACGGTGTCCACGGCCGTCGGAATCACGACCGTCAAGCTCCTGCAGGGCTTGCCCGTTTTTCGTCCCCGCCCTACGAAGGCAATGCCTCCGGACAGCGTAGAGCCGATGCCGGATCTCTCACCCTCCATCGAGACCCGGGATCAAACGCCTGGCAATGAAAGTCCAGCCGCCCCCCGGATGCCCATGCTCCTCGTCTTCCTGCTGATGCTCGGCTTCTTCGGATGGCTGTTAGCGCGCCAGCTGGGGGCGCGGGAGGCGGGGATCCCTCCCTTCACGCACTTCATCCAATCGATATCCCTCCTGGCCATCCCCTTCATCATGCTCTTCATTCCCCTGTTCGCGGCACTGCGGAAAGTGCCGGTGTACGAACAGTTCATTGAAGGAGCGAAAGAGGGTTTCGAGACCGGAATCCGCATTATCCCCTACCTGGTCGCCATGCTGGCGGCCATCGGAATGTTTCGGGCTGCCGGTGGAATCGAAATCATCACCCGCGGCCTCGAACCGATACTGCGCTGGACCCAGTTTCCTTCAGAGCTGGTGCCCCTGGCATTGCTGCGCCCGCTCAGCGGGAGCGGCTCCAACGGGATCTTCGCCGAACTCATCAAAACCCATGGTCCGGACCATCTGCTCTCCCGCATGGCCGGCACCCTCATGGGGAGCACCGAAACCACATTCTACGTGATCGCGGTCTATTTTGGCTCCGTGGGAGTCAGGCGAGTCCGCCACGCGCTCGCCGCCGGCCTGCTGGCCGATCTCGCCGGAATCATCGCCGCCGTCGTCGTCTGCCGGATGGTATTCGCGAGCTGATCCCGGTCGGCATCCAAAACTCGGGAACCCGACAATCGCCTTGGGGAACCAGGCGCTATGGATCGCGGTGGCACGACCTCACTCCAGAGCGTCATGCCCCTCGCGAAGCGTATGGAGTGCTGTAGCCCTCTACACCTTTTCCGCACCCCCGGAGGGGGATCCCAGCTCCGCTGGGGAAACCAAAGCGGCAGAGGTCTGCCGCACTCCAGAGCGTCATCCCCCTCGCGAAGCGTATGGAGTGCTGTAGCCCTCTACAGCTTTTCCGACCCCCGGAGGGGGATCCCAGCTGCGCTGGGCAGACCAAAGCGGCAGAGGTCTGCCGCACTCCAGAGCGTCATCCCCCTCGCGAAGCGTATGGAGTGCTGTAGCCCTCTACAGCTTTTCGGCACCCCCGGAGGGGG